>JAIYCA010000217.1 GCA_027488265.1 Planctomycetaceae bacterium | reverse complement strand
TGGGGAAGGGGCGGAATGTAGCACCCCCCCGCGCGCTGCGCCTGAAGCCCACACCTGCAACCTTCACCACCGCGCGACCGAGGCTCGACACGCGACTCGTCCGCAAGGCCTCTCCGAAGGCCGTCATCGATTCCCACGGTCGCGTTCAGACGTGCGCCCTCGCTCGCTGAGACGGACCGCTCGCATGTTGATTTGAGCAAACCCTGCGCTTATGCGGTGCGCGCCGAGAGTGGCTCATCATCCGGAAGTCGCTTCGGAATGGGCGATCCGCGGCCAGAGAGCCCGTCGCCCTCGGCCGCTGCAGACTCGCCAACGACACGATGGAAGGCACCGGCAAGTCGCGCTGCCGATGAGTTGACAGAGTCGACACCACGATGCGCTCGTGAACCCGCTTCGAGATCGATTTCCGCCGAAATCGCAAGAGGATCCTCGCGCGCGGGGAGGGCCACCGCGAGTGCGAGGTTTTCAACCCATCGCCACGCAAGTACGAACGACGCACTAACGATCGCGATAGAAACGCCGACACCAAGAAATCCCGGCGCGAGCGCGAGCATGGATTCGCGAATCTCGGTGACTTGGATCGCTGCACCTCCGTAGAGAGCAAGTGCCGCGACTGTGGCGCCCACTCTCGATGTGACGGATCGCACTTCGATTGACAGACACGCCAGAGCGAGGGCGGCAAGAGCGCCAATCGCAAACGCCGAAATCGGCGCGATCGCGCTCGCCAACACGCCCGACCACTCCGCCACCCGCGTGATGATCGCACCGTCATCGCTCTTCGCCGCAGGCGCGAGCGGGTCACCAACACCAAGTAGACACGCAAGTTCCACTGCTTTCGCAAGTGGAAGCAACACCCAAACCGCTGTGCAAATCCAAATGACGCGGATCAGGGTTCTCGCGAGGTGCTCCGAAGCCGCATCCGATCGACCACTCCGCCGCTCCGGTTTCCCCTCGTACGCGTCGTTGCGCGAAGGTTCCGCAGACTCGCCCGAATCCACACGAAGAAGGCGCGTGGTGTACATCAGTTTCCCCCGAAATGTCACTTCCCTCAGGCATTTCCATGCATGTCACGCACCGATGGCAAGCCGCTCGCCGAGCACCGCAGGAAGCCCCGCGTCAATCGTGCGCCGTGCTGCTTCTTCGATGTCGTAACACACACGATGGAAATCGACCGCCAAACGATCGAGATCAACCACCGCATAACTCGCGCGAGGATCACGATCGCGTGGCTGCCCTACTGAACCTGGATTCACGATCGCGCGCCCCTTTCGTGGCAGTGAAATCGACTCGACCAAACATGTCTCAGACCACGCTTGAGAGGCCGAGCCTGCCGTGCCGTTCGGAGTCAGGAGTTGGAGATCTTCAACATGTGGCCGAACATTCGGTGCACTGTCGGTCACAAAGCATGCCGCAACGTGTGTGTGACCAATCAAGCAAATCGACTCGCGAAGCCAGAAAAACGCGTCCGCCGCGTCGTGAACATCACGCAAGTAGTTCATCCCATTCTCACTGGGTACAGGAGAATCATGCACCGCAAGCAGCGTTCCCTGAATCGAGAAACTCGATGGAAGTTTCGCGAGAAACGCCTTGTCGGCGTCGGTGAGGGTACGGCGCGCAAACGCAAGTCCAGCTTGCGCGACCGGATTCCATCCGCGCCCGCTTTCTCGCGCGAGCACTCCGTCTTCGTGGTTCCCACGAATCGCAACTCGACATGAGTTGCGAACCAGTCGCACGCACTCGGACGACTCGGGCCCGTATCCGACGATATCGCCGAGGCAAATCACCGCATCGACATCACGTCGATCAAGATCCCGCAGCACTTCTTCGAGCGCGACGCGATTACCGTGAATGTCTGAAATCACTGCGAGACGAGCCATGGGACTTGATTCCTCCAACCGAATCTCTCACGAAAGACCGCAGAGAGATGTCTTCAACTGAGGCCTCCAACCGAAGGCACCTCAACTTCCAATTCGGATCAGGCGATCGGAACCCACACTTCTGAGGTCCCGCCGCGGGAGCCACACTTTCCACCTCTCACCCCTCCAAACCTCCCAAAGCAAACCGAATCCACGACCTATCGGTACCTTTCAACAAGCACGAACGCACCCTCAGGATCGCGCGCGATGCGCCCCGCACACTCCAGCGAGAGCGTCGCCGCGGCTAAACGTGGGATGGACCAACCGAGGTGATGCTCGAGTTCGTCGAGTCCGGCGCGAAATTCCACACCAACGCACTGATCGCCACCAGCTCTTCGTTTATTGTTGTTGCGTTGCGTCGTCGTCTCTCCAAGCATCCATTCGAGGAGAGCCTGCGCATCCTGAGACAGTTTCGTTTGGATCGGATCAACACCGTGCGAATCACGCGCAGGTTGGGGCGAACGCCTGTCTCGAGCAACATCGCGCAAGCGTTCGCTCGAACCACGTCGCTCGTTTACGCAACGTTGATCAAACACCGCATCTGATGCTGCATCAGCAGTTCTCCCGTGCACGCGAGATGCATCGCTCGGGAGAAGCGGGCTTACTCCAGTGTTCTTCGAGGTTCGTGCTTCGAGCGCACCCTTCACCAACGCGCGCACATCCGAGAGCATGTCAACAACGTCTTCTGCCCCTGTCACGAGTCGCGCCCAACCTTCGCGGATCGCAGCGTGACAACCTTCGCTCGACACACTTTCAACGGAGCCCGGCACACAGCCCACCTCGCGCGAGAGATCTTCAACTGCGATCCGTGCCGTCACGAGCGCACCCGATCGACGTGCGGCTTCGACCACCACGGTCGCTACCGAAATCCCAGCAACGATCCGATTCCGGCGAGGGAACAACTCCGCCCGCGGCATGACGTCGGTTGTCTGCTCGGTGAGCACCGCGCCACCTGCCTCGACGATGGCATCAAAGAGCGGCGCATGCTCGGGCGGATATGGATGAGAAAGCCCCGCAGCAACGACTGCGATCGTGCGGCCTCCCGCACGAAGCGCCGCACGATGTGCTTCAGCATCGATGCCACGCGCACCGCCCGACACAATCACGATGCCACGCGCTGCGAGCTCACCAGCAATGCGTGCGGCTTGCACACGTCCGTACGCAGTCGCACGACGCGAACCCACGATCGCCACACAGAGTTCGGGTTCAGCCGGCAACGTGCCCCGCACCATGAGCAGCGCCGGCGGGTCGGGCGCCACTCGAAGGAGCGTTGGATATTCAGGATCGGCGAACGTCACAATTCGACCGCCCAGTGCCGCAACACGCGCGATTTCCGTCGCGGGATCGGCAGCGCGTGCCTCGTTGAGAATGCGTGCCGCGTCAGGCTCGCGCATGCGCAATACTGCAGCGACCTCTGTCGCAGATGCCTGTAACGCAAGACGGAGGTCACCAAACGCCCTCTGCAGTGAGGCCACTCGGCCGGGGCCAACGCCTCCTGCGGCAAGGAAACGCAAGGTCGCCGCGCATTCTGCCTCGACTGCATCAGCAGCGTGCGGCGCGTGATCGCCTTCTAGATGTTGAAACGGCTGCGCATCGATCGATTCCATGCGCGCGAGGCTAGCGCGCGATCAGGCACCCAACGAAAGAGTGACGTGAAACGCGCACCCCGCGAAACGTGGCGCGTGGATCGTGATCGTGATCGTGGCCCCGGCGATGTTGATCAATCGTTGCGACGGTCGGACGTATCGATCCAACGCGATTCATCGATGCCGTGGAAGAGCGACCACGTATCGAGCGCACGATCGAACGCATCGGGGCGTTCCGCATCCGTGGGAAGTTCGTGTTCCCCTGGAACCGCGATCGTCTCTGCGCGCAGTTCCACAGAGGAGTCGTCGGAGTCGTCGGAGTCGTCGGAGTCGTCGCTCTCGTCAGCCTCGTCAGCCTCGTCGACCTCGTCAGCCTCGTCGACCTCGTCAGCCTCATCAGCCTCGTCGACCTCACCGACCTCGGCGGCATCCACTTCCGAACTCTCGTCCGCGTCGGTGTTGTCCGCGGCTTGTAGGTCGCCGGACTCGTCCAAATCCGCCACTTCATCCGCCACTTCGGACTGAACGTTGTCTTGCGACTCCAACAACGCGCTTTCGCCATCGAACGGCGACTCATGTCCGATCACTGCCACTTCCGTCACAACCTGATCGGAGCGGATATCGGTGTCCTCAACATGCGTGTCCTCAACATCGGAGACCTGCACATCAGCCGCATCGACCGAAGAAGATCTATTCGCAGTTCCCGATGGTTCCAACGCGAGCGCACCGCTTTCACGGAAGTCGTCACAAGCTTCGTCACAAGCTTCTTCCAAGCCAACGTCTTCGATGTCGCAGGCGGTTTCGAAGCCCGTCTCGGACTGCGAGGTCTCCGCAGCGTCATGCATCAACGGAGAAGACTCCGACGTCGAAGCAATCGACGCGAGATATTCATCACTCGAGGCATCAGCATCGACTTCGGCGCTCGCGAATGTGGCGTTCTCGTGCGCGCTCGAGGACTCGGCGCTCGCCGCTTCCACGTCTGACGCAGACGCATGCGGCTCGACTTCTTCCGGCAGCCTTCCACCGAGCGATTCAACCGCCACATCAACAACTGAGCCTGCCGCAATCGTTGCCATGCCAACCGCGGCCGTCGTTCCACTTGCATCGACTTCGTTCAGTCCACTTTCAGGGCGATCAGCTTCGCCACGCGATGGGACCGCGCGCGGATTTCGCCGCACACCAGATCGCATTCCGCTTGGGCCAAACACGAGCCCGACAAAGATCAAGAAGACCCCACTCGCAAGAATCCACAAACGGCGCGGACCCGTGGCGAGCCGAGCAAGCAACGTGTCGGGATAGGGCGCTGGCGCGGGAACTTCGAGCGGCTCAGATGCGTCGATCCAATCACTCACTGTCGCGTTCATGGACGGCAGCATCAAGTACGGCCGCTCATCGGCCGGCATCTTGTTCAATTGGCTCGCCGCGAGACGCCGGACCAACTGCGGCTCAGCCTCATCGACGGCAACCAAGAAGCGGTCGTACGCGTCGAGTCGACGGTCCGAGTGCTCAAGTAGTGCGCGATGAACCTCGAGCGAGCCTCGGAGTTCGTGCAAGTCACGTTGCGCTGGGATCAACACTCCCGCGACGATGAGCCCAAGACCCGCGACGACGAACGGCCAACCTGGATCGATCTCAAAGAGCGCACGAGAACGTCGATTTTCCGCGTTTTTCGCGACAGTGCGGGCAGAATCACCAGCCAGAGCCGGTGTCTCGGCGGCATTCGTCGTGGCCGCATCCTGCGGCACTCGGGGCGATGTCTCAGCGCTCTCCATGCGTGTGGGTTATCGACTCAATATAGCGAAAGCCTGCACATTCATGCGTGCAATCATCGCGCGCACCTGAGGTTCGCAAACGCGAGGTGACAGCCTCGATGCGGAAGACCTCGATCGCCGCGACCTCAAGCCCAGCAACCTCGAGTTCGGCAACCTCGAGTTCAGCAACCTCGAGTTCAGCAACTTCGAGTTCGGCAACCTCGAGTTCGGCAACCTCGAGTCCCACTAGGTCATTCGCCCAAGGGGCAACTTCCCCAATCCAAGCTCTTCGGTCGAGAAGCGACGCAAGGGCTGCATTCCCCACGATTCGCCGCCGATCCCCCTCCCGCGTATCCGCCGATGCGCTCCGCATTGCGGATTGCTGATTCCCGCCCGTTCCCTTTGGGCGCAACAGGAAGGTGCCACACATGGGGCTCAAGGCCTCGATCCAAGCCGCTGCCAAAGCCTCCGTCCTCACCGACGCTGGCGATCTGCAAAGCCTCGTCGCACTCGGCGAACTCCTGCGGCAACTGTCGACCGACGCGCAAAGCGAGGGCATCGCGGAAGTCGCTCAGACTTCCGCGGAGGCTGCGGACCTCTCGGAGGCCATCGTGCTCCGGCAGGTGGATGACGTAGAGTCTGCATTTCGGCGAGTCATTGAAGCTGTCCGCGCCTGCGACTCAGCGATCGAGCAGGCGTCCGCGCCCGCCCGTGAGCCCGCCGACCCCGAACTCCTCCTCGCATGGGTCGCAAGTTGCGAGTCCTCCCTCCCTGAGATCGAGCATCTCGCGGTGACGGCCGAGAGCCACGGCTTGACCCCCGAGGCCGCCGCGGACATCCGCCGTCGCATCCACACCCTCAAGGGCGAATGTGGAGTCTTGAGCCTCTCTGAGGCGCAATCACTCTGCCACGACCTCGAATCCATCATCGACGCATCCGCAGACTCTTTCCCCACAGAGTCGGTGCTCGCCGTCTGCGATTGGATGAAGTCTCTCGCCGCGGCCCTGCGGTCTGACCCCTCTGCTCCCGAGCCGGATTCCACGATTGCCCGCTCAACGCTCTCGATCGCAACAGCGGAGTCGAAGTGCCCACCAATGATGGCGAAGGCGGACGCCACCGCACAACCCTCCACCAACACGCCTGCGGCGCGCCTCGTTCCCGCGACACCTTCGCCAGAGCCTGCCACAGGTGCATCGAACCACGCGTGCAGAGCGACCCCATGTGAAGCCCCTGATCCGTTGTCGGCGTTCGACGCTATCCCCGAAGACCTCCGTGTCACGATCAACCTCGAAGGCGCGGACGAGAACGTTGGCGACTTCGCCCTCGAAGCGCGCGAACACCTCGCCAACGCCGAAACCGCGGTCCTCGCACTCGAGTCGGGCGCAACCGATCCAGAGCAAGTCAACATTGTCTTCCGCGCGTTTCACACCATCAAGGGTGTCGCCGGATTCCTCAATCTCGCGCGCATTGTCGAAGTCGCCCATGCGGCGGAGTTCCTCCTCGACAAGGTGCGATCGAACAAGCTGGCATTGACGCCCGCCGTGCTCGAACTCGTGCTCGCTTCGAGCGACATGCTCGGACAACTGATCGGCATGCTTTCCGGCGGCGAAGCGGCTCGCGAACGAGAACTCAAGTTGCTTGTCCATCGGCTGGAAGCTGCGTGTGAAGGGCGATTCTTCAATAGCCACAACACCCAATCGACGTCGACGACCGCAACCGTCTCCCCTGCCGCGCCCGCAAATCTGTCGGGGATTTCCAGCAGTTCTCCGATCTCAACTGCCGCGACCAACATCGAGTCGAAGCCCGAGACCGCAGCGACAACTTCCATCACGCCATCTGCCTCGACAGAGAGTGCGACCGTTGCTGAAGCCGCTGCGACAGCTTCTCCAACAAAGCAACACGCGACAGCCAAGGCGGATCAATCCGTCAAGGTTTCGACGCAACGCATGGACGCGCTCGTGAATCTCGTGGGCGAACTGGTGATCGCGCAGCTGATGGTGATCCAAGATCCCGTCGTAACGAAGCTCGGCGACCAACGCGTGCAGCGAAATCTCGCGCATCTCGGCAAGATCGTGCGCGATCTGCAAGAGACATCGATGAGCCTCCGCATGGTGACGCTCAAGTCGACGTTCCAAAAAATGGCGCGACTCGTTCGCGATGTCGCAGCGAAAGCCGGAAAGCGCATCCAACTCGAGGTGGAGGGCGAGGACGTCGAACTCGATCGCAACGTCGTCGAAGAGATCGGCGACCCACTCGTCCACATGATTCGCAACGCTTGCGATCACGGCATCGAACCCGCATCGGATCGTGTTGCTGTGGGCAAGTCGGAAGTCGGCACGCTTCGCTTGCGCGCATTCCACTCGGGCGGCTCGATCGTCATCGAAGTCGAAGACGATGGCCGCGGGCTCTCGCGTGAGCGCATCATTCGAAAGTGCCTTGAAAAGGGCTTGATCGATCCCTCGCGCAACACCGACGAAATCTCCGATCTCGAGGTGTTCAACTACATCTTCTTGCCTGGCTTCTCGACCGCCGAGAAAGTCACCGATATCTCAGGACGCGGTGTTGGCATGGATGTCGTGCGTCGAAACATCGAAGCACTTCGCGGCTCCGTCGAGATCCGCTCAACGCCTGGCAGCGGCTCTGTGTTCTCGATGCGCTTGCCACTCACCATGGCCATCATCGATGGCATGGTGGTCCGCGTCGGCAACCAACGCTACATCGTTCCAACGCTCAATATCGAACGTTCATTCCGCCCAACCAACGAGCAACTGACGAAGGTTCTTGGCAAAGGCGAAGTCGCCAAAGTATGCGATGCGCTGCTCCCCATCTACCGATTGCAGCGCGTCTTCAATCTCGCCGAAGGCGAGCGCGAACTCGAACATGGATTGCTTCTCGTCCTCGAAAACGGAAAGCGTCGCGCGTGCGTCTTCGTCGACGAAATCCTTGGTCAACAGCAGGTTGTCATCAAGACACTCGGCGATACCCAACCACAAATTCGAGGCGTTTCTGGCGGTGCCATTCTCGGTGACGGCCGCGTCGCACTCATCGTCGATGTGGGCGGACTGCTCGAAACCGCTTCGACTCCTTTGATGAGCGCTGCTTAAACACGAACTTCGAACTCGCTTCCACCTATTCGCAGGAAACCAGCCATGGCCACCAATGAACGCAACGAATCCACGATGAACGCACGTGCAACGAACGGCTCGAACGAACACAAGTTCCTGACGTTCTGCCTCGGAAGCGAGCACTTCGGAGTCGAAATTCTCCGCGTGCGCGAGATCATCGGACTCATCGCGATCACGCCGCTTCCACAGACGCCTGCCTACGTCAAAGGCGTGATGAATCTGCGTGGACGCATCATC
>JAIYCA010000281.1 GCA_027488265.1 Planctomycetaceae bacterium | reverse complement strand
TGTGGGCGGCGGGATGAGAGTCGGGCAGCCACGCAGCGTCACGCGTGCGCCGGAACGCCGCGCACCGTTGCGCCATCGGAAACATTCGCCGTAACCACCGAACCCGCGCCGACCACCGCGTTCGCACCAATACGGATGTTCGGAAGAACCACCGCGCCAGCACCGACAAGCGCGTCTTCACCCACGACGACGCCACCGCAGAGCACGGCTCCGGGCGCGATATGTGCGCGTGTTCCGATGATCGAATCGTGCTCGACGACCGCGCGTGTATTGATGATGGCGTGTGCGCCAATCACCGCTCGCGCCTGCACGATCGCGCCCGCTGCGATGAAGGCACCTCGCTCCAACGTCGCGCTTGGCGAAACGATCGCGAACGGATCGAGGATCGCGTCCGCGACGCTTTCCGTGAACGCCTTCGCCCATCGCGCACGCAATTCCGCGTGACCAACCGCGATGATGACGCGCGCGCCACGCCCGATCTCCTCGCGAATACTCGCGGCTCCGGCGTGCGTGTCGGGATCGCCAAGCCATCGCACCGCGTGGAATGGATCGCATGCGTCGGTACCACGCACGGGTTCATCGCGCGACGCAATCGCCACGATCGCATGACCTGCTCGACGGGCAGCTTCCGCGACAACTGCGGCATGGCCGCCGCCACCGAGCAAAATGATGCGTTGATGCGGAATCGTCATGGGACCTTTTCGTTCTGCGAAGGCGATGCGTCGAGAGGTGGCGTGGGAGCGGACGGCTCGCTGGTGGGTGGCGGAGTCGTGCCTGGCACTTCGACGTGCACGGCCAGCGCGGTCGGAAGTTCGGGCGGCGACTTTGCGATGCGTTCGGCGATGGTGCGGTCCCACGGTCGCAGGTATCGCGCGATGCGCAGCCGCGTGTAAATCGCGCCGCAACCGTAGCACACGACCTGCCGTTCGCTCAGGATGAGGCTGAGGACGTCGACGGCGAGCAGCGCCGCGAGGAGTGCGTAGAGCACAGGATTTGTTGAGTATCCAAGCAGCGCGACCGCGGCGCCAGAGAACGCGAGCACGATGACGAACGGCGTGACCTGCGGGAAATTCTTGCGTACGTAGACGTCGCTGCAGCCACAAAGGACGCAGCGTCGCAGGCTCGCCGCGTCATCGAGGGCACCATCCCAGCGGAGGTAGACGTCGTGGGTGACGCCCGGCACCTGAACACGCGCAGGCCGCGCATGTTCATCAACCTCGATGCGCGCGAGGCGTCGTCCGGAGGCGTCGCGGGGCTCGATGCGCATGCGTCGGGGATGATACGTTGCGCCCGCTATGTTCGAGCCACCGAACGACACGATCCCGCCCGAGACTTCGATCGAAGCCATGCGCGCGTTCCTCGCAGGACGCTTCGTTGTCTTTGATGGACCCGATGGTTGTGGGAAGAGCACGCAGTTCCGTCGGTTCGCCGACTGGGCCGCCGCGCAAGGCGTCGTCGTGACGGAGGTGCGCGAGCCAGGTGGCACATCGATCGGGGAACAGATTCGCGCGGTGCTCCTCGACCCGCGCAACGACGCGATGACTGTGCGCGCCGAAATGCTGCTCTACATGGCAAGCCGCGCGCAACTCTTGGAAGAGCGCATTCGGCCTGCGCTTTTGCGCGGCGAACTCGTGCTTGCCGATCGCTTCGTGAGTTCGACACTTGCCTATCAAGGCACCGCGGGCGGCATGCATCGCGACGAGATCATGGATGTTGCGCGTGTTGCGGTCGGCGACATGTGGCCCGACGAAATCGTGATTTTCGACGTCGACACCGAGACGGCGTGGAAGCGCATGGCGGCATCCGGACGCGCGGCACCTGATCGCATGGAGCAGAAGGACGCGGCATTTCATCAACGTGTGCGCGAGGGTTACTTGCAGCAATGCCGCGAAGATCCTGCGCGATACGTCACGATCGATGCGAGTCGCAACCCGGAAACGGTGTTCGCGCGGCTTGTTGAGGCGTTCATGGCGCGTATGAAGGCTGGAATTCGGCCGCGGACGCGGTGATCGGGCACAGCGCGGCTACGCGCCGCCTCAGCGGCGGCCGCGCACGAGGTCGCACAACTGGTCGATCGCGATTTCGAGATCGTCGTTGACGAGAAACGCGTCATAGACGCCAGACGACTTCGCGAACGAAATCTCTTTCTGCGCCTCGGCGAATCGTCGCTCGATCGCGATCTCATCTTCGCGCCCACGTGCACGAAGCCGCTTCAGAAGCGTCTCTTCGCTTGGTGGTAGCACAAAAACGCCGAGCGCCGCGGGTAAACGCATCTTCACATCGCGCGCACCCTGCACGTCGATATCAAGCACAATCAACTTGCCTTCACCAAGCGCCTGCTCGACTTGATCGCGCAGCGTGCCGTACCACGAACGGCCGAACACTTGCGCATACTCGAGGAATCGCCCCTCATCGATCCAACGCTGAAACGTCGCTTGATCGACGAAGTGATAGTCGACGCCATCACGCTCGCGTTCCGTGCGCGCACGCGTCGTCGCGCTGATACTGAACTCAC
>JAIYCA010000202.1 GCA_027488265.1 Planctomycetaceae bacterium | reverse complement strand
GCATGCGTTGCAAGGAGGGCAAGAAGCACTTCACTTGTTCGCGAGGTCCCGCCCTGTTCACGCCGAATCGTCTCGCGGCCGCGGAACGCAATTTCAGCACGCTTTCGCGGATCCGCGACAAGTTCCGCAAGCGTGGACTTCAGCGCACTCGCTTCGACTTGCACGACTCCGCCGTGTTTCAAGAACGATTCAACGACATCGCGGAAGTCCGCCACGCGAGGACCAATCACCACCGGCTTTCCAAGGCTTGCTGGTTCAATCGGATCACTCCCATAGAGCTTTCCGAAACTGCGTCCCATGACGACGACGTCGGCGAGCGCGTATGCCATGCGCAGTTCCCCGATGGTGTCGAGCACGAAGTAACGCGTCTCAGCATCGCCCTTCTCTTTCCGCGAGCGGCGCACACAACCGGGGAGGTTCGCGCAAACACCATCGAACCACTCTGGCTTCCGCGGCGCGATGAGAAGTCGCGCACCGTCAGGCAGAGCATCGCGCAAGAGCGCTTCTTCACCCGGCTCCGTACTTCCAGCAACGATGAGCGGCGCGCCTTTGGGAATCCCAAGTTCTTCGCGGAGTTGCCTGCTCCCAGGCACCTCATCTTCGATCTCAATCGAATCCCACTTCATGTTCCCTGTCACGAGCACTTCGGGTGCGCCGAGTTCGGCGAACCGGTCCGCAGACGCACGATTCTGCGCAAGGACGATCGTCGCACGCTCGAACATACCGCGCACGAAACGCTCCACGCGGCGATAGCGACGAATCGATCGGTCACTCAATCGACCATTCACTACAACGACAGGGATGTCGCGCATCTCGGCCAATCTCGTCATGTTCGGCCAGAGTTCGAGTTCGACAAGCACGATGAGATCGGGCTGCACGCGATCGAGCCAGTGCCGCATCGCAAACGTGAAATCGAACGGGGTTCTCACAACTTGATGTGACTTCGCAAAAAGGGACTCCGCGCGCTTCAAGCCCGTATCGGTTGTCGAACTGACGAAGATTTCTGGCCGCAAACGATCATTCGCAAGTCGCGAGACCAACCCACGAATCGCATTCACTTCGCCAACAGAGACGCCGTGGATCAGAACGCGTGGCCGCTCCGTTCGCGGGTGAACTATGCCTTCACCAAACCGCGCTCGCCAATCGGTGCGCAACTTTCCGGTCCACCACATGCGGATGAGCCAGAGGGGCGAAGTGAGCAATGCTGCCGAAAAGTATGCGAGATCCGTGATCACAAATGCAAACGGACTCACGCGTCGTTTGGAGCGCCGACTCGCAGTCGTGCCACTTTCAGATCGATGAGCATCTCCGCGACGAGGCGCCGCCTCTTCGTGATCGGATGGATGTTGTTCGACGTGGTCGTGCATCGACTACCGCAGGTTTTTCGCCATTGCGGCGAGCCACTTCGCACTTTGCGTTCCCTCCGAAAGATCCGCCACGCGGCCTTTCGAATCGACGTACATCGTCTTCGGAATTGAGGGCGATGGATTGCGCGCGCTCACGAACTCCATGAACTCTGGCGTGGCCATGAACTCAAACTCATTTGCCGGATTCGATTTGAGAAACCCCTTCACAAGGTTTGCTCCGGTGTCTACCGAGATGCCAACGATTGCGAGTCGCTTCGGCATGGTCGGAAGCAACTCGTGCACGGTCGCTCGGTTCTTTCGACATGGTCCGCACCACGTCGCCCAGATTTCAATGATCATCGGCCGACCCGCAAGTCGCGAGAGCGGAAATGGATTGCCGTCGAGATCGCGAACAACCAATTGATGTACTGGCCCAAGATCAGCGGGCACAACGGATGATTCAGCGGGGCTCACCGCCGAGTTGTCACCCGCGGCCTCGCTGCGAGGCGCGTTCGCAGCAACGTGCGCTGCCGCGTCAGTTGCCCCCCCACTCCGCGGATGCGAAGTTTGGCTGGACGATGCATCGCCGCAGGCTGAGAGGAATGAAAGCGCGCCCGCGAAAAACAGGGCTGCACGAAAGGGGCTCATCCCGTCAGAATACCCGACCGTGAGCCACAAGAGCGAATCTACTTTCACGCACGCGACGTCACGCTGGATTGTCGCGCTCGACACTGGTGGAACCTTCACCGATGTCGTGGCTCAAGCACCACACGGCGAAATGCGCCGGATCAAAGTTCCCTCCGATGGAACGATCCTCGCGACGCCGCTCTCGGTCGACCACATTTTCGAGAATGACCAAGCGTATGTCGAAGTCGTCATCGCCCCTGCCGCTGGGCTCGTCCTGCCAGACGACGCACTCCTCGATTGGACGATCGAATACGACCCCAGCGACCGTACGCGGCAGGCATCGTTCAAAGAGGGACCAGTCAAGTCTCGCGAACTTGGCGACGAACACCACCGTCGAAACGACGAGCACGAAACGGTCGGTCAAGAAGTTCGCGTTCTGACTCAACGCGGCAACCGAGTTCGCTTCGCACCTTCCGCGGGAGCGATGCTCTCAACTCGCATCGGACGCCCCATGCGATTCGTCCGCTGCGTTGAGCCGATCGATGCCGCAAGACTTGGCCTTCACCT
>JAIYCA010000258.1 GCA_027488265.1 Planctomycetaceae bacterium | reverse complement strand
GCAGGTTGTCCAGACCTGCCTGAGAGCCGTGCGGTTCTTGCGAACCTCGTCGATTGTCCTAACGGTCCTGAACTGTCCTAACTGTCCTGTGTATCCCCCTTGTCCAGAGGGGGAGAGAGAGTGCTCACCAAGAGAAACGTAAGCCGCCCCTTGGTCGCATCACTCTCAGAGGAAAATTTTCGAAACTGTGCGAGCCCGCTTTCTCCGCGCAAAGGACGCGCTTCGCGCACCGCGCCATCCTGCGGTACGTTCGACGCACTGTGGCCGCGCGAGACGACGACACTCCCTCTCTCTTTGGTGACGCGATCGAGTTGCCCGGCGCGCGATCGGCGCGGCCGCGCGCTGATCCGTCCGCCGCGGCGGCATACGAGGCCACGGTGATCGCGCTCGGAACTCAACTCCCCGCGCATGTCCATTTGGGCACCTCGAGTTGGAGCTTTCCCGGCTGGCGGGGGGTCGTCTATCGCGATGCGTGCACTGAAACTGGCCTCGCACGCGATGGGCTCACGGCCTACGCGCGCCATCCGCTCTTTCGCTCGGTCGGCGTCGATAAGACGTACTACCGACCGGCCCCACGCGAAGAGTTTGCGCGACTCGCCGGGCAAGTGCCCGCCGGATTTCGCTTCCTCGTGAAGGCGTGGCGCGGGCTGGTCGAACCTGAACCATTCGGTGGCGGATCGTCGGCCGCGTTCCTCAACGCCGCGATCGCACGGCGCGAATTCGTTGAGCCTGCGTTCGACGGGCTTGGCGAGAAGTGCGGCCCGCTGCTCTTCCAGTTTCCGCCGATGCGCCTCGCGGATGCGCGTGCGGCGCGCGAGTTTCTCGCGGCGTTGAAGGTCTTTCTCCACGCGCTTCCCCGAGGCCCGCTCTACGCGGTCGAGGTTCGCAATCACTCGCTCGTTGGGCCTGAACTTGGCGACTTGTTCGCTGAGGCAGGCGTTTCACCCTGTTTGACGGTCCATCCGACGATGCCCGATGTCGAAACGCAGTCGCGCGAACTTGCGCTCGACCCGACGCGACCGCTCGTCATGCGTTGGATGCTGCGAGGCAATCATCGGTACGACGAAGCGAAGGATCTTTACGCGCCGTTTGATCGCCTCGTGGAGCCAGACGACACGAGCCGTGATGCGCTCGCGCGTTTGGCGCGCGCGGCGGTAACGGCCGGGCTCGGTGCGTGGGTCATTGTGAACAACAAAGCCGAAGGGTCGAGCCCGCGGTCCGTCGAACGCTTGGCGCGCGCGATCGTGGACATCGACGGCGCGGGTGCATGATGTTTCGCGCAGACTTCCGAGCGAACGGCTATTCCAAGTGCCGACGCATGCGTTCGGCGACTTCGCGGCCTTTGTCGTAGAGCAGCACGTGCCCCGCGTCAGGCAGCACTTCGCCATCCATGTTGGCTAGGCCGAGCCGCCACACCGCGAGCATGGAAGGATCGGTGAGGAGATCGAGTTCCCCGTAGAGAACAAGCGCGGGCGCCTTGATCTTCGGCATGAGTTCCTCGCAGCCCGACACAAGAAACGGCCGTAAATCCTCGACGATTTCAAGGAATGCCTCGCGCCGATCGATCGCACGCGCGACGAACGCACGGCGAATCGGCTCTGGCATCGGCGGTGGATTCGGAAAGTTCAACCGCAACACATCCGCGAAACTCGCGTCGTCCTTGATGTCGAGCGGCAACTCGCCATTCGCAACGCGCGTCATGAATTCGTTCTGCTTCGGCGCGACGACACCCGCGGGTGACAGCAACACGATTCTGCGCACGGAATCGGGATACGTCGCCGCGTACGCCGCCGCGAACGCCCCGCCCATCGAAGTACCAACGACGTCGACCTGC
This sequence comes from Planctomycetaceae bacterium, assembly GCA_027488265.1. Taxonomy (GTDB): domain Bacteria; phylum Planctomycetota; class Phycisphaerae; order Phycisphaerales; family SM1A02; genus QWPT01. Next base: position 1,859 of record JAIYCA010000258.1, on the reverse strand, counting down.
CCGAGCCCCTCATGCACGCGAAATCGCTCGATTTCGTCGATGTAGAAGCGCCAATCGTGCGGCACGTCGCCGTGCATCGCGTGTTCGCCGAAGCCAGGCAAATCGGGAATCAAAACGCGATGTGTCCCACGCAGGATGGCGGCCACGCCCATCATCGCTTCGGCCGATGTACCGAGTCCATGCAGCACGAGTGCCGTCGGGCGTGGAGACGTTTGGGAAGGGTCGCTCGGCGCAAGCGCGTTCGCCGGCGGATCGGTATCGAGCACGCGCCAGCGATGGCCGTCGATGTCGGTGAAGCGCTCGGTGACGCCGGCATTCGCATGACCCGTCGTCATCGCGAGTCGGAATGCCGTCGAGGGGTCGTTCCAAAGCCAAATGCCCGCCGCGAGCCCCGTCACCGCAAACACCGAGGCGATACCGAGCGCGATGCGCAAGATCCGCCGAAAACCGCGGGGTCGGAGTGGGGTCGTCTGCAGCAGAGCGGTGGAAGCGGTCGTGATCGACCTGTCGGGTTCGTTCTTGTCGGGCTCGTTCATCTCGCCTTCGTTCATAAGACCACAGCGTATGCCACGCTTCCGCTCGGCGTGCGCGCCCGTACTATGCGCCCCCATGAGCGCACAGCCCACCTTCGCGAGCGACTCCGACATCCAAGCCTTCCGACAGGCGTTCGAAAAAACGCGCGCTGAAATCGGAAAGGCCGTAGTCGGTCACAAAGAGATCGTCGACGGCGTCCTCGTGTGCCTCTTCGCGGGCGGTCACTGTCTGCTCGAAGGTGTGCCGGGCCTCGGAAAGACGCTCCTCATCCGCAGCCTCTCGCAAGCGCTGCACTTGAAGTTCAGCCGCATCCAGTTCACGCCCGACTTGATGCCCGCAGACGTGACCGGCACGACGATCGTCGTTGAGACCGAACACGGCCGCGATTTTCAATTCCGCAAGGGTCCGATCTTCGCGCAAATCGTTCTCGCCGACGAAATCAACCGCGCGACACCGAAGACGCAGTCCTCGATGCTCGAAGCGATGCAAGAGCGAAGCGTGACCGTCGGCGGCAACACGTATGAGCTTGAGAAGCCATTCTTCGTGATGGCAACGCAGAACCCCATCGAGCAAGAAGGAACGTATCCGCTGCCGGAAGCGCAGCTCGACCGCTTCTTCTTCAAACTCGTCGTGGGCTATTCGACGCGCGAAGAACTCTCAACGATTCTCGATCGCACGACGACGGGTGAATCGCCGAAAATCGAACGCGTGCTTGATGCGGAAGGCATCGTGCGCGCGCAACGCCTCGTGCGCAGCGTGCAAATCGCACCGAACGTGCAGGATTACGCAGTGCGCATGGTGTTGGCGACGCATCCGGGCGGGCAATTCGCAACGCCGATGACGAACCAATTCCTCCGCTTCGGCGCGAGCCCGCGCGCCGCGCAAACGCTCGTACTTGGCGCGAAAGTGAAGGCGCTGCTCGCTGGGCGAAGCGCGGTTTCTTTCGATGACATCAAGTCGGTCGCGCTTCCAGCGCTTCGTCACCGCGTGTTGCTCAACTTCGAAGCGGAAGCGGAAGGTCGCACCGCCGACGAAGTCGTGCAGAACGTGATCGACACGCTTGTGCTTGATGCCAAGTAATGAAGGCCAAGGAATGAAGGCCAAGGAATGAAGGCCAAGGAATGAAGGCCAAGTCATGAAAGCGAAGTAGACGTTCGCGTCGCTCGATCAAATCACTCGATTGAACCTGTGCATTCATCGCGCGCGTCGCACCGCGCAGATCTTCTCTGAAGGAACTCTCATGCTCCGTACTTCGTCTGGCTTCGCCGGAATTGCCGTCTTCACCGCTCTCTCGCTTGCATGCGCTGTCAACGCGCAGGAATCAG
>JAIYCA010000213.1 GCA_027488265.1 Planctomycetaceae bacterium | reverse complement strand
CTCTTCAGGTTGTTCGTCGGCGGCGGGGGTGCGGTACACCCACGCATCGCGCGCAGGCTCGCGAACTGCGATCGTCACGCTTTCTGACACGGGCGCGCCACCATTGTCGATGGTCGCCGTCACTGTGACGGTGCCGCTGTTCTGTGCGCGTTTGAGACGCAGCGCGCCGGGCGACGTGTCTGATTCGCCTGACGCATCCGACGCATCAGTTGCTTCCGGCGCGGGAACCGCCTCGTGGGTGACGGCGATGTCACCGACGGTCCACTGCACACGAAGTTCGCCGGCGGTCGATCCTCGCATCTTCGGCGTCACCATGATCGCGCGGCGACCGTCCCAAGTCGCGGGTGCCTCAAGCGTGAACGCAGGATCGGGAATCGTTTCCTTGATGGTGATCGCAACCGACTTCGTCGCAACGCCGTCCGCGCGGACAACCGTGCACTCGAGCAACGCCTGCGTGTCGCCGCTCACGCGTCCTGCATCGAACGTGCACGCGACGCGGTCGGTCGCGACGATCTTGCGCGCGTCGCCGCGGACGAGCGTCCACACGATTTTTTGCGCGCCGCCGATTTGTCCGCGAACCGTCGCGCGCGCGCCTTCATCAACCGTGATCGACGCATCTTCGAGCGCGAACTCGTCGCCCGCCGCGACGATCGGCCCGACCGCCGTCTGCATCGGCTTCTGATTTTCGTACTCGAGCTTCACCCAATCAGCCGAGCGCGCAACGCGCGCGATGCGCACCTCGTCGACGTCGCCGACGAAGTTGTAGTTCCCGTACCAGCCGCCGATCCAGAGCGATGACGTCGCGGGGATGTCGAGTTCGGGCTGCGACGAGCCCTCGAGCCGACCGTTGACGTACACCCGCGAATCGTTCGGCGCGTACGTGTGCACCACGTGATACCACTCGCCGATTGCAAGTGGGCGCGCCGCGTCAACACCAGCGAAGTAACAGTCGATCGAGATACGCGGCGGGCTGAGGAAGTTCATCATCACCTTCGCGGGTCGCTTCTCTTTGCCCCAACCAACGACGGTGCCGTTCACGCGCTCGGCGCGAAACCACGCGCTTGTCGACATCGGGCCCAGACCTTTCGGGTAGGTCGTGATGTCGTCGCCGGCGAACACGCCCTGTCCGCCGGCGAGGTGACGCGCCGCGCCTACGATGCCCTGCGTCGCGGTTGTGCCTTCATCGCGCGTGGGCACGCTGCCCGTGTCGTCGGCGATGGGATCGTCCATGTGCCACACGCTGCAGAAGCCGTTGCTTTCGTTGAACACAGCCTTGCCATCGGACGCGCTCGCCGCATCGGTGTTGCCCCAGTGGATGCGCAGCGCCTGCCGCGCGTTTCCTTCGATGCGTGGGATGCGCACCCAGATCGACGCGGAGCCGTCGGCCGCGCTCCACTCTTCGATGCGGTGCGCGAGCGGTGTTCCGTCGTGGGCTGAGAAGCGGATGTCGCGTCCATCAGCCGCACACTGCGCGAAGTCGAGGAAGTCGCGATCGAGCCGGACCAAGAGCGGAAAGCCCTCGATCACCGCACCCGCGGGCAGGTCTGCGCCCTCCGGCGTCGTCAGGATGTACATCGTGCCGTGATGCTTCCACGCGGCGAAGTCGCGCGCGTCATGATCTGCGGACGTCGGCGCGACCGCGGTGTTACTCGCAGGAGGCGCAACGCAAGCGGGCGAAGCGAGGGCGAACACGGCGAGGAGGAGGGCGTGCATGCGACGTAGCGTCGTTGATTCCGACCTCTCCGTGGTGCGAATTTCTCTCGCGTCGAGTTACATTGCGCGGATGCTCGCTTGCTTCGCCGCCGTTCTCTTCGCTGCTACGACTCCGACCGACGCCGAGGCGATCGCAACAGGAGTCGCCAAGATCGTCGCCATGCAGGAGAAGGGCCCCGGCGCGGATGTCGCCGCGGAGTGGCCTTACGAAGGCGTCTATCGCGTCGGTGGCAAGATTCCCTACGGCTATCGCGTCGGCGGCACCTCGATCGCTTCGATGGCGCTGCTCGCGGCGCCGGGTTTCGCCGACGACGCCGCGCGCAAAGATGCAATCTCGCGCGCGATTGATTTCGTCGCGAAGTCGAAGGACGAGCCGTTGCTCTCGCCCGAGTACGGCGGCAACTACGACGTGCGCGGTTGGGCGCACTGCTACGGACTGCGCTTTCTTGTTGCGGCGAAGAAGGCGGGGGCCGTTGGCGAAACGCAGAAGTCTGCAGTCGACGCGGCGATCACGTTCTATCTCGATGCGCTCAAGAAGACGGAGATTCCGAAGGTTGGTGGGTGGCAATACGCGCGCGGGCCGGGCATCGACAATCCTTGTCCGACGTCGCCGTTTATGACCGCGCCGTGTCTTTTCGCGCTGATCGAAGCGAAGGAATCGGGTCTCGATGTGAGTGACGAACTCATCGCACGCACGGTGAAGGCACTCGAGATCACGCGCGGTGATTCAGGCTACGTGGCGTACAACGCGTCGCGGCAGACGCGCGATGACGCAGGGCAGATTCCTGGCGCGATCGGCCGCATGTGCGCGGTTGAATCCGCACTTGCGCGTGCGGGCAAGGGCGACGAGAAGCGCGTGCGCTTTGCAGTTGAGAAGTTCTTCGAGTTCTGGCCTGAACTCGAGAAGCGCCGCAAGAAGACGGGCACGCACGTCGCTCCCTACGGCGTGGCGCCGTACTACTTCTTCTACGCCTTTACGCACGCGGCTGCGGCGATTGAGTTGCTGCCCGAAACGGAACGCGCCGCGAATCGCACGAAGTTCCGCGAACTTCTCTTCAAGGTGCGCGACGCGGATGGCACGTGGAACGACCGCGTGTTCCCGCGCAGCGCGAGCTTCGGAACTGCGATGAGCGTGCTCGCGCTGCTCGAAGCGGACGGCGCGGAAAATGCGGCGGCGACGAAGCCTTCAACGTCGGATGGCGCATCGTCGAAGGGCGCATCACCAAAGAGCCCGTCTTCCAAGTAACCCTGTGCAGCGAGCGGTGAGTCGCGCGGCGTCTAGACCGCTCTGGTCGTTGGGACTATCCGGAGTACATCGGCAGCGTCAACTTCGGCGCCGCGATGGCGATGTTGGCGTTGATCGACCGAACCGCGCCCACACCGCCCGAGCCGATCGCGCGCGCGCTCACTGGGAGAGGTAGGCATCCTCCCCGCTTTGGGGTGATCGCAGAGGCGCGACCCAAGTTCGACGTGTGATCCGCCGATCCCGCCGTGTCCCCATGTGGACACGCGCTCCGATCGGGAATGGACCCGTTCGCCGCGCGAGGAGGCCTATGGACGCATCTTCAATCGCCGCCTTCGTCGTGAGTACCAACGACGTCTTTCGCACGATGCTTTCGCTCGGTGTTACCGCAGGAAAGCCCTACACCTGTTGTGTCGTTCCTCGATTTGAGAACGAGGTCAGCGGCATCATCGGTATGTCCGGTGATGTGCAAGGCATGGTGGTGCTGTCGTTCCCAACGACGACCGCTTGCAACGTGATTCGCGCCTTCACGGGCATGGATATGGACCCTTCGTCGCCCGACTTCGCCGACGCGATCGGCGAACTCGTCAACATGATCTCCGGTGCGGCGAAAGCGAAGTTCGAGGGCAAAAACGTCTCGATCTCGTGCCCGTCGGTCGTGATCGGCCGTGGTCACAAAGTGCAGCAGCCGAGTGATGCGCTGTGCATCACCATTCCATTCGAATGTCCCGCG
>JAIYCA010000024.1 GCA_027488265.1 Planctomycetaceae bacterium | reverse complement strand
CGTTGTCTGGGACTACGTGAAGATGCGGCGCACGGTGATCGGGTAAAGTCGCGGCATGCCATCGAACAAAACGCGCAAGCCGCTGGCGGATCAGCCCGCGGACGGAGGCGAAATCCCAGGCGACGATGCACTTGTCGCGCGCGGGTTCTGGCGTTCGGTTGGTGTGGTCGCGTTCATCGCGATCGCGATCACGTTGTTTTTGACACTGCGGAAGAAGCCTGTTCCCGATGCAGGGTCGGGCGCCGTTGTCGCGCCACCGGCACCCGCGCCATCGGAAGCGATTGCGCCGCCGAGTGTTGTGCGGTTCACCGATGTCGCGGCGGCTGCAGGCGTTGATTTCGTGCATGAATCTGGCGCTCGCGGTGGCAAGTTGTTGCCGGAGTGTCTTGCGGGCGGCGTTGCGCTCGTCGATCTCGATCACGATGAGCGGCTGGACATCGTGTTCACGCAGGGCGAGCCCTTGGAGCCAAGCGCAAGCGACCCCGATGCGGGCCGCGGCGGAGTGCGGATCTACCTCAACCGCACCGAGGCTGCGGGCGAGATGCGATTCGAGCGTTGGAGAGGTGACGAAGCGCTCGCGCTCGGCACATTTGCGAATGGGCTTGCGGCGGGTGATCTCGATGGCGACGGCCGCGTGGATCTCTACATCGCCTGTGTCGGGCAAGACCGTGTGCTTCTCAATCGAACTCCAACGGACGGGGTTCATGAATCTGGGGCAATTGAGTTTGCGCGGGCCGACGCCCCGAATGAAAACGAATGGGGCACTTCCGCAGGCATGCTCGACGCGGACAATGACGGCGATCTCGACGTCATCGTTGCGAACTATGTGACGTGGTCGCCTGCGATCGATCGCAGCGTGAACTTCACACTCGACGGGATCGGCCGCGCGTACGGCCCGCCGACAGGTTTTGAGGGCACGATGCTCACGCTGCTGTTGAACGACGGACGAGGCGCCTTCCGCGACGCGACGGCGGAATCAGGGGTCGGGGTCATGAACCCCGTCACCGGCGAGCCGTATGCGAAAGCGTTGGGGCTCGTCTTCGTCGATGCCGATCGCGATGGACGCACCGACATCCTTGTCGCGAACGACAAGACGCCGAAGTTCCTCCTTCGCAACCTCGGCCCCGCCGACGATGGCACGCCGCGTTTCACGAACATCGCCGTCGAGTCGGGTTTCGCCTACGACCGCGACGGCGCGGCGACGGGCGCGATGGGTATCGATGTCGCGTGGCCGCGCAACGACATGAGCCTCGCGGTCGCGGTCGGCAATTTCGCGAACGAACCGAGTTCGCTGTACGTCTCGAACTTCTACGGTGATCCGTTCGGCAAGCCCACCTTCGCCGACGAAGCGCTCGGCCAAGGTTTCGGCGCGCCCACGCGGCGCTATCTCACCTTCGGACTCCTTTTCGCGGATCTCGACCTCGACGGCAACGAGGACATCGTGCAGGCCAACGGCCATCTCGAGCCTGACATCGCGCGCGTGGCGCCAAGCCAGACCTACGCACAGCGAGGCCAACTCTTCATGAATCGCGGCGGCAACGCTGTGCCGCTCTTCGTTGAAGCACCCGAGTCGACGCTCGGCGACCTCGCGAAGCCCGCCGTTGGTCGCGGGCTTGCGGCGGGGGACCTCGACAACGACGGCGATATAGACCTCGTCCTCATTGATCTCGATGGGCCCGCGCGCGTTCTTCGCAATGATCAAGCAACGAAACATGGTTGGATCGCGATCGTGCCCGAGGGCTCCGGAGCGCTTGGGGCGGAAGTCGAAATCGATGTTGTGATCGACGGCAAGCAAGTGACGCAACGTCGCGTCGTTTCGCCAACGCGCAGTTACCAATCGCAGTGCGAGCCGCTCGCACGATTTGGTCTCGGAACCGCGACCGAAATCGTCGGTGGACGTGTCTGGTTCGCGGGCGATCGGCTCGACGGAGAGCCCGTCGAGATCGGACCGATCCCCGCGGGCCGCGTGCTTCGTGTGCGACGTTGAAAGTCACTCGTCGAAAGGAAATTCGCGAAAGGAAATTCGCGAAAGAAAATCCGCCAGCGCGAACTGGCGGATCGGGTCCTTGTTGAAGTTTGTGCCGAGCGTGCGGCGCGTGTTTTGCGGGGATTTCTGCGAAGCGCGTCAGAGCTTCCGCGTCTTCTCAAACTTCGCCTTGTCGCGCGCGATCGCTTCAGGTGAGTTCGGATCGAGGTCGCCGCCGCTGCTCGCAGCCGCGCCGGCAGTCGCGCGCGTCTTCTTTGGCTTCTCTGCCGACTTCTCTTCGTTCGAAGCGCCGCGCGTCTCTTCGCTCAAGTAGAGGATGCGTGTGCACGCCTTGCACTGCACGACTGCGTCCGCGGCGGACGAAAGCTTCGCATAGGTTTCGAACGGCACTTCAATGTTGCACGCGCCGCAGGCAAACTCACGGTGGCGGAGGCTGACGATCGTGACGTCGGCCATCGCTTCGCCCTCGGTTTCCTCGGCAACGCGATCGAAGATCTTGCGCTCGCGATCGGGGATCAAGTCCGCGGCGCGCTCGCGCTCGGACTCGAGTTCCGACAGGCGCTCGCCCACGTCCTTCATGCACTCATCGAGCTTCGCCTTTGCGAGTTCGCGCACCTTCGCGCGCTCCGCAGTGGTCGCGGCATGCAACTCGATGCGCTTCTGCGTTTCGTCAATGCGGCTCATCTCTTCGACCGCACGCTTGACGGTTTCATCCTTCTGATTCTCCAAGACCTTCAACTCGTTGAGGATGGCCTTGTACTGCTTGTCGTTGGTCGACATGTTGAGTTCAGAGCGGAGTTTGTCGATGCGCTCCTGCGCAGCTGCTTGGTCCGTCTCGAGGCTGTGCACCACGGCCTTGAGTTGCTTCAACTGCGTCTCGAGATCGACACGCTGCTTCTCGAGAAGCGCGAGTTGCTTCTCCTGCGCGTTGAAATAGATCTTGGCGCTGTCAACGCGAGTACGGAGTGCGCGGACTTGAGCGTCGACGCGGTGCAGTGTGAGAAGATTGGCGAGAAGTCCCATGGAACGTCGGATGGTAACAAGAAGCGCAAACTGATTTCGCGCTTGTTTTGCGGGTTTTGCCTCGGGCTTCCGTTGGCATCGAGGGTGTTGATTCGCCGCGCCGTCGGGCGCGCGCGAATGCATCACGTCGTCGTGAGACGCAGCAACCAGTAGACAACGGGGCCCGTGAAAAGCGGGCTATCGAGCACATCGAGCACCCCGCCCATTCCCGGCAGGATGCGTCCGGAATCCTTGAGGCCGGAGTCGCGTTTGAACGCGCTCTCTGCGAGGTCGCCCGCTTGGCCAACGACCGCGACGAGCGCGCCGCCGAGCGCGCCAACCCACATCGGAATCTGATCGGAGGGCGATTCGCAGCGCGCGGAAAGGTGCGCGAGTCCTGCGCCGACAGCGGTGGCGACGATGATGCCGCCTGCGAGG
>JAIYCA010000057.1 GCA_027488265.1 Planctomycetaceae bacterium | reverse complement strand
CGCGGGTGGAACTTTCGCGCCACTTCACGAAGTCGTGACTTGTCGACGTGGGTGTAAACCTGCGTGGTCACGACACTGCTGTGGCCGAGGAATTCCTGCACGGTGCGCAAATCGCAGCCTCCGCGCAAGAGATCGGTCGCGAAACTGTGTCTTAGCACGTGCGGATGCACATCATGAAGCCCCGCCGCAAGCGCATACTTCTTGACGAGCATCCAAATGGCGACGCGCTCAAGCGGTTTCCCGCGATTCGAAACGAACAAGCGGTGATCCGCGCGACCTTCGTTTCCTTCGACGATTCCAGGGCGCTGATGCACGAGCCATCGCTCCAATGCTTGCGCCGCGCAACCACCGACCGGAACGATCCGCTGCTTCGATCCTTTGCCAATGACGCTCAAACTCGCGATCGTCGGAAACCACTGATTCAGCCGCACGGAACCCACTTCGCTCGCGCGCAAGCCTGAGGCGTACATCAACTCGAGAATCGCACGATCGCGAATCCACAGTTCGCCGTGATCCGAGTTCGGCGCTTCCACCAATTTGCGCATTTGCGCGGGCGAAATCACGTTCGGGAGTTTGCGCCACTTTGTCGGACGCTCGAGTAATCGTGCAGGATTCTCGGGGATTTCGCGATTCGCATGGAGATAGCGGAAGAACACCCGCACGCTCGAAACGTGCCGGACGATCGTTGTTGGATCGAGCTTTCGATCGCGCGAGAGAAATCGCACGTGCTCGACGAGATGCGCTGGTGTGACTTCACCAACTGCAGAGACACCTCGCGCAAGCAGATCACCGACGAGGTCGTCGATGTCGCGTGTGTATGCCTCAAGCGTCGCAGCGGCGAGACCGCATTCGACGCGCAAATACGCGAGAAACGAGCGAAGCGCACGCGCGTAGCCGGGCGTTGCGAGCGTGATGCCCGATTGAACAGTCGGTGCGGCGTCGACTTCCGAGGTAGACGTGGACGTAGACGTGGGCGTAGACGTGGACGTAGATGTGGACGTGGACGTGGACGTGAACGCGCGACTTGCGCGTTCACGCAACAGCGGGTCGACCGAGCGGCGCGCGCTCGATACTTCGCTCGTTGCTGCGTTCGATGGTGAGTTCGACGACTCGTCCGGTGCACGCATGCGCGAGGTTGGCGATGGCCGCAACTTCACCCGTGATTTCGCGCGCGAGGTCGTCTGCGACGGGTCCGTCGCAGAATTGGAAGCGCCCGTCGGAGACTTGGAAGCATCCGTCGGAGACTTGCGCTGCACCGATGGAAGCCGTGCATTCGTGCTCCTCGCACGCGAGGGTTCCGCTTGCGACGCCACTTGCGCTTCCGCGGAAGACGGGGCAGGACTCGTACTCGGCGGTGCAGAATCGGAAGACTTCATCGAGGTGACCGAGCGTCATGCGCGCTCCGCAACGTGGATCGCAGCTATCGAAGTGAGGGCAGATCGCGGCGCGGACAGACATCGGGAGCCTCCCAAGATCGGCATTCCTGCCGAGTGCCCGCGAAAGATGCGCGCCGCGGTGGGTGCATTCCCGAGCGAATCACTGGGAAAGCGGTTCGTCCTCATCGATTGCCGCCCCACTCGGAGGCCTTCGGGGCCTCCTCCCCGCCCCTGTTGGCGCCCATGCTGGTGTGTTCTGCACGACGGGCGCACTGCGTTCCGCGCCGTTGGCACAGACGTTGCCTAGGGCTCGTTGGTCAGGTCCGACAGGAGGTTGGATCGGGCACGCCGAGATCGCTTCTCGTGCGCCCAGACCGGCAAGGAGTGCCCCATGGAACGACACCGAGACACCGCGAACGCCCTTGTTTTCCGCGCGATTTCGCGATTCAGCCGTGGAGCGGACCGTCCGCCCGCGCCCGTTGCTCGTCGCACACGCGATCCGCAAGAATTGCCGACCCTCGATCTCGTAGGCGCAGCGATTGCGCGTGCCGCGCGCATCGCAGCAGCCGAAGATCGTGGCCGCTTCCACCTCCCAACGATTCTCGCGTCTCAAGCCGCTGGGCTCCTCAAGCCCGCTCCGCGCGAGATGAACGGCCTCTTCGCGGACCTACCCGACGGCGAGGGGCGTGTAGTCGCGGGAACGTCGGGCGCAAAGCAGGTTGTTTGGCGGCTTCATCCGGCCCCTACGGCGGCTGGCGCAGCCGTTGCATCAGCCGCAGTCGACACGGTCAACCCGCGCGACTCGCACGAGATTTCGGCATGAACTACGGCTTCCACCTCGCCACCACGGGCGCCATCACCGGCATGCGCCGCCTCGACACGGTTGCGAACAACCTCGCAAACGCGACGACGGTCGGCTTCAAGTCGGATCTGCTTTCGATGCGCGCGCGGCTTCCCGAGAATCTCGAGAAGCCGGGCCACTACGCCGACACCAACGCGCTGCTCGATGGACTTGGCGGCGGAACGCTGTTCGATCCTGCGCGCATCGATTTGCGCCAAGGCACGATTCGCCGCACCGGCGGACAACTCGATGTCGCGATCGAAGGCGAAGGCTTCCTGCGCCTCGAAAACGCGTCGAAAGGCGCTGGTTCTCGCGACATGCTCCTGACACGCGCCGGCGCGCTCGCTCGTGGCAAAGACGGCACGCTCGTGCTCGCGACCTCTGGCGCCGCGGTGCTCGACGCGAATGGCAAGAAGATCCAACTCGATATGGATGAAGCCGATGTGCGCATCGACGAACAAGGCCGCGTTCTGCAGGGCGAAGACGAAGTCGCGCGTCTCGCCGTCGTCGTACCCAACGACGCGCGCAACCTCGTGAAAGAAGGTCGCGATGCGATGCGTCTCCTCGGTGGACGCGTCAATGCGGCACCAGACGCGACGATCGTTCGTCAAGGACATCTCGAAGAGAGCACCGTCGATCCCGTGCTCTCGCTCGCGGAACTCATCAAAGTTTCGCGCGGCATCGAATTCGCCACACGGTTGATGCAGGCTGAGGATCAGGCCACCGGACGACTCATTCAAACCTTCGGACGCTTCGGCTAATCGCTGAAGGAGACACAACATGAGCTATATCGCACTCAACACCGCCGCTACCGGCATGAACGCTTGCTCGACAAGCCTCGACGTCATCGCGAACAACCTCGCGAACGCGAACACCACGGGCTTCAAGAGTTCACGCGCGAACTTCGAAGATCTCTTCTATCAAGAGTTCGCACAGCCAGGCATTCAGTCGGGCGACGTGATTCAGCGACCCACTGGCCTCTACGTCGGCTTGGGAACGCAAGTCTCCGGCACGCAACTCGATTTCCGTCAAGGTGCCGCAGAGTCGACAGGCAAACCATTCGACCTGATGATCGAAGGCGACGGCTTCTTTCAGTTGCAGATTTCGCCTGACGTTGGCGACGGCATTGGTTACTCACGCGCAGGCAATTTCACGCTGAACCAAGAGGGCCAGATCGTGCTCGCGAATTCGCCAGGCTGGCGACTTGAGCCTGAAATCACGATTCCCGAAGACGCGAGCAACATCAACGTCTCTCAAGATGGCGTCGTCACGGGCAACGTGCCAGGACAAGTTGATCCTGTGGAATTCGGCACGATTCTTCTCGCGCGATTCATCAATCCAACGGGTCTCGAAACGATCGGAAACAACACGTACATCCCGACAGAAGCGTCTGGTGAACCACTCGAAGCGCAGCCGAATCAAGAAGGTTTCGGCGCGCTGCGACAGGGTTTCCTCGAAGCATCGAACGTCGATCCTGTGACGGAGTTGGTGTCGCTCATCAAGACGCAGCGCACGTTCGAAATGAATAGCCAGGTGATTCAAGCCTCGAACGAGACGCTCCAGAACATCACCAATCTTGCGATCCGCTAATCGCTGAATTCGGAGACACGTCATGAGATTCTCGCGCCTCCAGTCACTCGTCGCTTGCGTCGCCGCGCTCACGCTCGCCGCTTCCGCGTTCGCTGCCGACACCATCACGTTGCGCAAGTCGGTGCGACTTGCGCCGAATACTGCCATCTTGCTCAGCGACGTCGCCGAACTCGATGGCGAAGCGAAGAAGTTCGCAAACGTCGAAGTCGGCCGCACCGATGCGGGAGCATTCGAACTGGCCGTCGATGCGCTGCGACAAAAACTCGTTGCTGCGGGCGCCAACTCCGGCAGCATCAAGTTCAACGGCGATCGCGTCGTAGTTCGACCGGTGCGTGTGGCGACAACTGCGGCTGCGACCGCGCCCGAAGAACCCGTCGTTCGAGTTCGTACGGCGATGGAAGTCACGCGACGTGCCGAGCCAAAGTTGATTGAGCCTGCGCGATTCGCAAGCGATCTCACGCCGCTCGGAATTGCATCGAATCTCATCGGTAACGCGTTCGGTGGCGATCTCGCGAACGTTCGACTTGCGATGCGCGAAGACGACCTCGCCAAACTCGCGGCGAAGCCTGGGCTTCGCTACGAAATCGCTGCGAAGACCGCACTGCGAACTGATCGCGTAGACCTCGAAGTAATCGCGTATGAAGGTACGAAGCTCGTCTCACGCGATCGCGTGCGCATCGAGCCACGTCTTGCGCGGGAAGTTGTCACGATTGCATGTGATGTCCGCCGCGGCGAGTCCATTGATGCAACGAATAGCTCGATTGAAACGCGTTTCATTGCGCCGAGCGAGTGCGAGCGTGCAGCAGACGCCGCAACCACCATCGGGACGCGCTCCGCGAAACAGCTCCGCGCGGGCACCGTTGTTGCAGCCGATGACATCGAACGTCCACTCGCGGTGCGCCGCAACGAACGCATCATGGTGCGCCGCGAAGTCGGCATGGTTGCCATCGAGTTCGAGGCCGTGGCGCTTGAGGATGGTCTCGCAGGTGACGTGATTGCCGTTGAACAAGCCGCGAAAGGTCGCCGTCGTGACGCACAAGCATTGAGTGCAGAAGTCATTGCGCCCGGCCGCGCCGTTGTGCGCTGATCAATTGCCGCGAAGGCATTCACCACTTCTTTCGTTCGAACTCCCGAATCTCCCCGACCACTGAGCAAACCCCCCATGCGAACGAACACACTGCACACGATCCTCATCGCTTCGGGCGTTGCTTGCGCATCGACCTCGTTCGTGCTGGCGCAATCGGAAACTCTGCGCCAAGAACGCGAGGCAACTTCGACCGAATCGCCCGCGCGCACGGCTCCAACGAAGCCAAGCCAGAAGCGCGTACTACGCGACGATGAGAAGCCAGCCGCGATTCCCACGCGCTCACTCAGCGCGCAAGCCGTCCTTTCACAAGATCCCGCGCAAGTCGATCGTCGCGGTCAACCTGTCAATGAGCCGGGCAGCTTGTTCGCAGTGCAAGAACCAGAACCGCGGAAGTTTGCGATCCACGATCTTGTCACCATCGTCATCAGCGAATCGAGCCGTTCGAAGAGCGCATCCGATGCGAAGGCCGACAAGGACTACGGAATGTCTGCGGCAGTTGACGCATGGATCAGCATGGACCCGACATCTTTCGGCGATGGATTCTTCACACCGATCGACTCAGGAAGTCTTCCGGAAATCGGCGTCGCTGGCGAGAAGAACTTCAAGGGCAAAGGCTCTTATGCGCGCAGCGATGACTTCACCGCGCGTGTCACGGCAGAGATCGTGGAGGTTCGCCCGAACGGATTGCTCGTCATCGAAGCGCGCCGCGAGATTGTGAACGACGGCGAATCGCAGGTCATTACGCTTTCGGGCATTTGCCGACCAGAAGATATTGACGGGAACAATCAAGTGCTTTCGCAGCGTGTTGCTGATGCCGTTGTGAAGAAACTCACAACGGGCGAATTGCGCGACACCGCCGAGAAGGGCATCCTCGCGAAGATCATCGATACGATTTTCGCGTTTTGAGTTTGAGCGCTCGCTTTGGCGTGGATGACGGGGGACACGGCCGAAGGCGGAGCACCGCGAAGCCTGAGCAACCGACGCGGGTGTCGCCGGTCGTTTCG
>JAIYCA010000157.1 GCA_027488265.1 Planctomycetaceae bacterium | reverse complement strand
GTTCCACGTACCTCGCGATCAAATTGGTGTCGCAGCACGGCGCGTTCGTGCTTGCAGGCACGCGATTTCTGACGGCTGGCACGTTGCTCCTTGCGTTTACGTGGTGGCGTGGCGAATGTCGTCGCAGTGATTTCTCGGGGCGTTCGTGGCTCAACGCCATCATCGTCGGGACATGCTTGATGCTCCTCGGAAATGGCGGTGTGGCGATCGCGACGAAAACGGTGGATTCCGGCCTCGTTGCGCTGATGACGGCGATCACGCCGCTTTGGCTCGTTGGTCTCGATTCGATGATGCATCGCACGCATCAACGACCGAATGCGGTCGTTTGGCTCGGTATCGCGATGGGCATTGCTGGCGTCGTCGTACTGAAAGTTGGCGATTTCGGCACAGCCGATGCGGTGTCGACGATCGGCATTCTTGTGATGCTTGTTGCGACACTCGGATGGGCGATGGGCAGCGTTTGGTCGAAGCGTCCGGGCAGCGCGCACTCGCCGCTTGTCGCGACCGCGATGCAGATGCTCGCGGGGGGCGTCGTACTCGTCGTCGCGAGTATTCCGAAGGAACTCATCACACACGATGAATGGACGCTGTTGCGCACGTCGCCGCCTGATTTCACCACGTGGCTTTGGTGGGGCTACCTCGTTGTCTTCGGATCGCTCTGCGGTTTCACAGCGTACATCTGGCTTCTGCGCAATCAGCCCGCGGCACGCGTCGCGACCTACGCGTACGTCAATCCGCTCGTTGCGATTGCCCTTGGTTGGCTTCTGTTGAGTGAACCAATCGGCGTACGCACGTTTGTCGCAGCGGGCCTGATGCTTGGTGGCGTCGCGGTGATTCAACTCGCAAAGGCTCGAAAAACGCTCTTTACTCGGGCGCCGATTGCGGCCGAGTGACACGGGAAACGGTCCTCCTCGTGCCTCTCTCGACCGTTCATCTCGCGCTTGAATTTCGTCTTTGCGCATTGTGCGCTCGTGCGGCCCGCGGTAGCGTGCACGCATGTTGACTCGTCGAGACATGATTCGGACCACCGCGGCAACCGCCGTCGGTGGTGTGGCCGCGTCCGCGCTTCTCGGAAACGCCGCGCTCGGCGCGTCGCCGACCGCTTTTTCAGGGTTCGGTGCGCTTCCTGAACCGCGTGCGCGTCGGCCCTTCGGCGGAAAGTTGGGCAAACTCCAACTTCTCCAAGTCGGCGTCGGCGGCTCGATCGCGCCAGCCGATCGCAACGAGTTGAAGAACCACCCCGACGTCGTCTTCACGGGCCTCTGCGACGTCGACTCTGACGCGCTCGCGTCGGTTGCGAAAGAGCATCCCGAAGCGTTTACCTGTCGCGATTTCCGCGAAGCATTCGACAAGCATGGCGACAAGTTCGATGCGGTTGTCGTCTGTACGCCCGACCACAACCACGCGCTCATCGACTTGTGGGCTTTGCGCGCGAACAAGCACGTCTACGGCCAGAAGCCACTCGTGCAGCAACTCTCCGAAGTGGTTGCGATTGAGCAAGCGATTGCAGCGCGGCCGAAGCTCATCACGCAGACCGGCAATCAGCGCATGGGCCCCGAGTCGCGCCAGTACGCCGTCGACATCATGAAGAGCGGCCTGCTCGGGCGAGCGATCGAAGCGCATGTGTGGATCGGCGGCCCAGGTGCCGGAACCGACGGTTACTTCTGGTACGGCGGACTCAAGGATCCGATCACGCCGCCCGCGAACATCGATTGGCCGCTGTGGCTTGGTGCCGCGGTCGACGCGCCGTGCCGCCCGGGCCTGATCGGATTGCAGTGGCGTTCCTCGTGGGATTACGGCACCGGCCAACTGGGCGACTGGTGCACGCACCTTCTCGACATCCTCACCTTCGCGTACGACCTGCCGTCGCCAAAGTCGGTGCTTGCGAACACGCTCGACCCGAGTGACTTCTACCACGCGCGCGGTGTCCGATCGACGCTCGTCTACGACGTGTCGAAAGTGCCGAATCGCAATCGCTTCGCGCATGATCGATTCACCGTGCACTACGCGGATCAGGCGCAAGCGCCGTCGCGTGCGGAGCTCGGGCTGCCGCCTGGAAAGTTCGGCGGAATCGGTACGTTGGTCGTCTGCGAGGGCGGCGTGATCTGCTGCGGTGCCGAAGGTCCAGTTGAAGTCTGGATCGAAGGCAAGCCAGTCGATTTCAAGAAGCTGCCTGGCCTAGGCAAAGTCACCGCGCGCAACCACTGGCACGCGTGGGTGGATGCGATCGTCGGCGGGCCGAACCGTAAGACTGATGGCTTCGTCCAATCGCCGTTTGCGGCGACGGCGAAGATGGCCGAAGCAGGGCTGCTTTGCTCGCGTGCGGCGCGCTTCCCGCAGCAAGAACTCGGTTGGGACAAGTCGCGACTCGTCTTCACGAAGCCTGATGGTTCGACCCACGAGGAGGCGACGAAGACCTGCGTCACGCGCGAGTATCGCAAGGGCTTCGAACTCCCCACCGTTTCGTGACGACTCGGCTACCTTTGCGCCATGCTCGGTGAACGACTCGACAACCGCATGCGGCACGTCGCCAAGTGGGCGCGTAAGCAGGGGATTGCCTGTTTTCGGCTCTACGAGAAGGACATTCCCGAGTTCCCGATGATCGTCGATTGGTACGGCGACGAAGGTTGGGGCGAGAAGGCTGCAGGCGAGCCAGGTGCAGTGACAACGGGCGATGCCGTTGCGTGGTTTTTCCACCGGACGAAGGACGACACACTTGAGAAGGAGCGCGACTATCGCGTCGATGCCGAGGCGGAGATCTTGGCAGGGCTCAACATTCCGCGCGAGCGCTTGCACATTAAGTACCGCGGGCGTCAGCGCTCGGAAGACGGCGGCCGCGATCAGTACGAGCGTTTCGATTCGCGCGGTGCGATCAAGGTCGTGCGCGAGCACGGCCTGCGCTTCGAAGTCAATCTCTCCGACTATCTCGACGTCGGACTCTTTCTCGATCACCGACCCACGCGGCTTTCGGTGCAACAGCGCGCAGCGGGTAAGCGCGTCCTCAATCTCTTCAGTTACACGGGTGCTTTCAGCGTCCATGCGCGCGCGGGAGGCGCGGTGCGCACGAAGACGGTCGATATGTCGAAGACGTATCTCGACTGGTATGTGCGCAATCTCGCGCTGAATGACTTCGCGCCGAACGCAGATCACGAAGTGGTGCACGCGGACTGCTTGCAGTGGCTTGAGTCGGGACCCACGGCCGGCGAGGCCTACGACATCGTCGTCTGCGATCCGCCGACATTTTCAAACTCCAAGCGTATGAAGGCGGATTCGTTCGCGATCGATCGTGACTATCCCGACCTCTTGCGCTGGATCGCTCGGTTCGTCGCGCCAGGCGGCGAGGTCTTTTTCTCGACGAATTCGCGGAGTTTCGAATTCGAACTCGCCGCGGTGCCCGCCGGATTCGGTGCGCACGAAATCAGCCACCGATCGGTACCGGAAGATTTCCGCAATCGAAAGATCCACCGATGTTGGCGCCTCGCGGAGGGTTGGAAGCCGAAACAGCGTGAATCGAAGCCGACGGCGGAAGGCCAGTCGGAAGGCCAGTCGGAAGGCCAGTCGGAAGGCACTGCCGGAAGCAAATCTGGAAGCGATACCCTAGAGCCGTGACCACGTCGCACACCGTCCGCCGCCCATTCACCGTGCTTGTCGTTGATGATCAGCCGATCATCGTCGAAGGTGTTCGCCGTCTGCTTACGGTTCTTCCGGATGCGAAGTTGGAGTCGTGCATGAAGGCGCAAGATGCGCTTGCGCGCGCGAAGTCGCTGCGGCCTGCAGTCATTCTGCAAGATATTCACATGCCGGACGGCGATGGGCTTGAATTGGTGGAGCGCTATCGCTGGGAGCCTGATCTCGCCGAAACCTCGGTGGTTGTGCTTTCGGCCGAAGAAAACGCGGCGACAAAGGCAGATGCGTTTGCGCGTGGAGCTGATGATTACCTCGTGAAATTGCCGCCTGCGCAGGAGTTTGTCGCACGCGTTCAACATCACGCGGACGTCGCGCGTGCGCAACGCGAGCGTTCGCAGGCGTTCCGTTCGCTTGAGCGAGCTGAGCGCGATCTTGCGCGTCGAAACGCGCTCCTTGACGAGGCAAACGCGCGCTTGGCGAAAGACAATCGCGAACTCGTTGTCGACGTCGACACGCAACGCGAGCGGCTCGAACGCATCGCACTGCTTTCATCAGAACTCGCACGCGTGCAAGACCTCGACATCTTGCTTGCGCGCATTCTTCGCGAGGCCGTTGCGCTCGCGGAGTCGCGTGCAGGAGCAGTGCTTCTCGCGGAGAAATCGGCGACGGGCGCAGAGACACTGCGTGTTGCCGAGGCTATTGCGGACGGTGTTCGAATTCGAATGGGTGAAACGATTTCGCTCGATGCTTCAACCGTTGCCGGTGAAGCGATGATTTCAGGCGACGCGATCCGCCTTGGTGTTGAAGCATGCGCGCTTGCGGGAAAGGGCGCGCCACCGATCGGTATCGAGTCGATGCTTGGTCATGCGGTGCGCAGTGCGCTCGTGGTGCCGATTGTGCGGGCCCGCGATCGCGCGCTTGGCGCATTCGTGCTGATCGATGGGCACTCAGGCGATGCGGGTGACGGCACCGGTTTCGATGACGATGACGAGCAACTTGTTGGTCACTTCGCGTCACTGGCGGCGGTTGCGGTCGAGCGCGCGCAGCTTGTTCGTTCGATGATTCTGCGCATGATTGCGATGGCTGAGTTGCGCGACCCGACCGAAACGGCGGGCCATGTCGCGCGCGTCGCCGATCTTTCCATCATGCTCTTCGATGCATGGCTTCTCAAGAAGGGGATCGCGGAGGACGCGAGTTCCACCCGCGCGCGCGACACGCTTCGGCTCGGCGCACTGCTCCACGATGTTGGCAAGGTTGGAATCTCCGACGCCATTCTCAAGAAGCCTGGCAAACTCGATGACGCGGAGTTCGCGGAGATGAAGCGTCACACCGAAATCGGTGCGCAACTCTTCGCGGGGCTTCGAACCGACTTTGATGAGAGCGCGGCCGAAGTCGCGTTGGCACACCACGAGCGTTGGGACGGCCGCGGCTACCCCCGCGGCATCGCGGGCGAGGCCATCCCGCTTTTCGCCCGCATCGTCGCGGTCGCCGACGTCTTCGACGCGCTCAGCTCGAAGCGTGCCTACAAAGACGCGTGGCCGCGCGAGAAAATCACCGCGTTTTTCCGCGAAGAAGCGGGCAAGCACTTTGATCCGACACTCGCGACGCTGCTCGTCGAGCATCAAAGTGAAGCGGAAGAGATCCGCGCGCGGCATGCAGAGTGAACGCGAAGGCGATTCGGTACACTCGCAGCATGCGCGCGCCACTCTCGTCTCTCTCTCAGTTCGCTCACTCCATCTCGCTCGCTGCTGCCTGTGTAGTGCTGATGGCCGGCATGGTGATCGCGGCTGGCTGCCAATCGGGGCCAGACGATGAGATGGGCGATGATGCGGTGGATATGGAGGTCGACACCGTCGGCGAAGCTGATGCCGACGATGTCGACCAAGATCCAAACATTGGCGAGCCAATGAACTGACCACCTGCACGGTGGCGTCAGATCAATCGCCCCTCGCGATCATCGGCGGCGGCGACGCATGAGCGCGGTCACGGCAAACAACGCGATGGCACTCGGCGCGGGGACGAGATTCGACTCGACCCACACAGCGGCGGCTTCGTGTTCCACTTCGCTCATCCCGAGATTGAAGACGGCGTAGAACGTCTCGCTGTCGGCAAGACCAACCGACGACAAGGTGAACGCGGCGAGGTAAATACCGTTTGACGGATCCGCGTTGCCCGACGCGAGCAGCGTGTACTCAGGGTGTAGGTCGAGACCTTCCGAGACGAGGAACGAGAACGCGCCGCCGGTGGTTGAAAAGGCGTCTTGGCCGCCGTAGGAAGCCAGCAAATACGCGCTCGTGCTGCTGAAACCGTTGCCGTTCCATGCACTGAGTCCTGCGAGCAGGTTCATCGTGAGCGTGGTGCCGACGAGATTCGAACCGATGCCAGGTTCATCGGTCGAGAATGGGAACGACGGGTCGATGCCAAACTCGGCTTCAAAGACGCGGAGTTCGGGGAAGAGGACTTCGCCCGTCGTGTGATTCCAGCCACCCGTGAAGAGCGCGCCGTTGGCCGACTGTACATAGATGTCTGCGTGCGGCTCCTTCTCGTCGGCGAACGAAGCAGTTGTCGCGGCGAGTGCGAAGAGCGTGGAAGCGATGGACGCAGTGATGAAGCGAGCGCTGTTGTGTGCGATGTATTGCATGTGAAGTTCGATTCGGAATTGGCGGCTTCGTATGAGCCGCTTCGTATGAGCCGCAAGTGTGTTGCGTGAGAGAGGAAGGATGAGGTGAGGGGCAAACGTTGAAAGTCGTGGGTCGCGGCAGGTCTTCAGCGTCCGTTGCACGCACCCCACGCCGCGAGCAGCATGGAAAGATCGGCGGCACCTGTGTCGCCGTCTCCGTCGAGATCCGCGGTTGGCGTTGCCCACGATGCGAGCAAGAGCGCGAGATCCGCTGCGCCGACACTTCCGTCGGCGTCGAGATCCGCCGTGCAACTGCTCGGTGTTTCGACGAGATTCGACTCGACCCACGCGATCGCGGCGTCATGCTCTGACACGCTTCGTCCATCGTTGAAGACGATGAAGAACGGCGCGCTCGGAAGCGTGACACCATCGGTTGCGTAGAGTTCGAACTCCGCCACGTAGATGCCGCTTACGGGGAGATCGCCGCCCTCCGGCTTCAAAGTGAAGTTCAAATGGCGGTGATAGCCGCCATTCGATTGAACCGCGAGGTTGAAGCCCGTGGCGGCGTCGGTGCCGATCAACGTGACGAGCGTGAGAAACTTCACCTCGAGGCGTTCGACGGTCACCGGTTCAACAGACGTTCCAGCGAAACGGCGCAGGCCGGACAGCGCGTTGAACCCGACACGTGTTCCGGCCGCGAAGGTGCCGATGGCGGCATCGAAGCCCGGATTCGACGTGAAGCGCGCGACGCCTGTGTCGCCGAAGGTGGCGGGGAAGACGCGCGACGCGGTCGTGCCCTTGGATCCGAGCGCTTCGGTCTGAATCGCGCCGTCTGCGATCACCATCCCGATATCAAAGTGCTGCGCAGCGGCGGGCGCCGCGAGAAGCAACGCGGCGATCATGGCCGCGGTTGGCGTTGCGCGGCGGAAGGCGCCCGGAAAGCAGATGCGCGCACACGCGCGCTGAAGTGAGAGAGAGTGTTCGGACATCTGAACTCCTCTGCGTAGGGCAGAGCTGGTGTGGTGCATGTGTTTGTGATGGGCGAGTCGGCCGACGCGCGGCCGACGCCCATTACGGTTCGATGAGGTTGCGTTGGAAGAGCGCGCTGACCGCAGGGTCGAGTCGATTGCGTTCTGCGTCGACGTAGATCGCGCCGAACGAAGCCGTTTCGACGTGTCCGTCGAGAAACGACCAATTCGACTGCGATTCCGGCGATGCACGTCCGCCCGAAACAGCGGCAACCGAAACCTCCGCGGAAGCGATCGTTGGTGCCTGCGGCGAAGCGCCCCAGCCCTCAACGTGCGGGTGATCCGCAGCGGCGTACGCACCGGTCTCAGCCATCAGAAGGAGTTGCACAGTTCCCGCGTGGTCCGCCACCTTCGACAAGCGATCCGTCGCAAGCGATGGGTCGATCGCCGCCCACGGC
>JAIYCA010000252.1 GCA_027488265.1 Planctomycetaceae bacterium | reverse complement strand
GATTCAGAGTTGGCTGCGGCCTCGGCGGCGACGGCACTCGCTTCTTCTTCCGTCATTCCCGAAGAGTACCAAACCACGCATTCGCCACGCGCGAAGGTGCCGAGAGCCCGCAAAAAGACCACACGCCGCGCGAGGCGGCGTGCGGGGAAGTCGTGTGTTGTTCGGTCGTGCGCTTTGGCACTCTTTAGCGTCGGCCGCTTGAACGAGCGAGCGCGACCCGCGCGTACGCGAGGCGCTGGCGATGCTCGGCGTTGGTGCGCGCATCCATCGTGCCGCGCTTCGATGCGTCGGAGTTCGCGGCAGCGAGTTCCTTCTCCGCTTCACCTGCATTGCGGCCAGCGACCGAAGTCAGCCCATCGGCGAGGATGGTCAGCGTGCCGCCATTCATCTGCGCGAATCCACCGTCGAGGAGGAACACGTCGGCACCACCGGAACGCTCGATGCGGAGCCGACCTTCGCCGAGGCGAACGAGGAACGGCGCTGCGCCAGGAGCGACACCCTTTTGACCGTCCCATGCGGGGAACTCGACGTACGTCGATTCGGTGTCGAGGACGCTCTCGGTGGGGGTGACAACGTTGCAGCGAAGTTGAGCCATGGGGCGGAGATAGTACGCCCGCGCGTGGAATGGCTCAAGGCCATCGGTGAGCGAGCGGCAGGCCGCCAGCGGGCCATTGATAGACCGCCGAGGGGCCAGGGTTGGACGACGGAATCGGCGCCCATGGCCCTACCGCCGCTCGGGTTTTCGGGCGTTTCCGCGATCCCGCGCCCCTGCGAGGCAGCCGATCGACAAAACCGACGCAAAAAAGACGCCGCCCGAGCGAACGAGTCGTCGGGCGGCGGGCGGAAAGGGACACAGTGATTCAGTATGTGAGTTGGTCTGAAACTCAGATTCCGTCGCGACGCACAGCGGTCGAGGCGGGTGACGTAAGCGGTTCGTTTCGACACGAAGGTCGCGCGTCACTTGTCGAACTCATGCGCGCGTGTCCAACGCGTACGAGTGGTTTGGTCGAAGGTGGAACTGTCTGTCTGACTGTCGAGTTGACGAACGATGTGGTTGACTGAATCAGCGGCGGCGACGACGGTTTCCGACGAGGCCTGCGCAGCCGAGAAGGGCGAGCGCGCCAGGAGCCGGAATCGCGGTGCCTGAACCGTTGAGTGATGTCGAAAAGGAAGCCGTCGATCCCGCGGAGAGACGGAAGCTGAACATCATGCCGATGGTGTCGCCGAACTCAGGCGATACGACCGCACTGAAACTGCGAGAGCCGAAGTTGGTCGCGCCTTGCGAGGAACGCTGCACGAAGAACGGATCATCGAACAAGGTTTCAACCGCCGAGCCGCCCGTTTGTGCGGTCCAGAGCGAGGAACCAGAGCCCACAGTTTCCAACCGGCCTTGACCGCTCGTGATGAGCGTGCCCGAGACGCTGCCATTGAAGGTGTAGGTGCCAACTTGGGCTCCGACAACTTCCGTTGGAAGTGCCAACGTGATCAAGTAGGTCACCGTGCCCGAGGTCAGATTCGTGAGCGAGAACGATCCTGTCTGGTAGGCCGACGCGCTCGCACCGGAAACGGAGCTCGACGCGTTGAAGTTGTAGTAGGCGCTCCAATTGCTCGCGCTCGACAACGTACCGTTGTAGATGCCGATGCCGCCGGACACGGAGTTCGGGTTGAGCGATTCAAAGCTCGACGTCGAACCAGCGTTGACGGTCAGTGCCATCGGCAGAGCCGCAGCGAAGGCTGACGTTGACACCATGGAAGCCATGGAAGCCGTGGCGACGACCGCGCAGGTCGCAGCAAAGCGCGAGCTGTGAGTAATAGACAGCATCTCGAAACTCCCTCCCAGTTGTGAAACGCGAGACGAAACGATGTCGGGTCGTGCAAGTCGGAAACCGCGATAGCGATAGACCGACAGCACGAAACCACGTCTTCGAATCAGTTGTTGCGTTTCTCCCTCTCACTCGGCTCTGCAGGTTCCCGCCCGCAAAGCCAACCCTTTCATGGTCACCGCACACGGGGCGCGGGCCTAGTGGAGAGAATCTACTCCGAGCCATCGTCAAGGCAAGTCACTTTGGAAAATTCGTTGAAACCTGCTTGGAAAAGCCCCTCCGCGATGGGGTGCCCTGAGTCCGAATAAACCGCGTTGGAGCCTGTAAAAACGCGCTGGGCCGCTTCCAGAGCCCGACGCATCGTTGAGAAATCTGGAGCGAGGCGAATTGCTTCTTTGAGTGGTTTCACGTGGCCCATCGACTTGCCGTACCACGCGACGTGCTGGCGCAATCGAATCGCTGCGCGGGTTTCGCCGTCGTACTGGGCAGTCAGATCGAGGTGACGGAGAACCACGCTCAACTTCTCAGAGAGCGTTGGCTCCGGCGAAACGGTTCCAGTAGTGAGGAGCGCGTGTGCTCGGCGGAAGAGCCACGGAGTGCGCAGCGCCGCGCGCGCGATCATGACACCAGCGCAGCCCGTGCGGCGGATCAATGCTTGCGCGTGTTCGGGCTGCGAGACGTCGCCGTTGCCGATGATCGGAATCGTCGGCACGGCTTCGACCACTTCGCCGATCGCATCCCAGTCTGCAGTGCCGGAGAAGAACTGCACGGTGTAGCGGCCATGCACGGTGACGGCCGCGATGCCGACATCAGCGAGTTGTCGCGCGAGAATTGGCGCGACTTTGTGCTCAGGATCCCAACCGAGTCGCATCTTCGCGGTGACAGGCACGCGACCGCCTGAGTGTCGCGCGACCGTCTCGACGATGCGCTTCGCAAGCGCCGTTGTGTTGCCGCAATCACGCAAGAGCAGGCTGCCGCCGTTTTTCTTCGCGACTTTGTCGACAGGGCAGCCCATGTTGATGTCGACGATCTTCGCACCGTGATCGACCGCCCAACATGCGGCTTCCGGAAGCGGGTCGTCGGAGTTTCCGTAGAGCTGCATGCCCGCGGGCTGATCGAACTCGTTCGTGCGTGCAAGGTCGAGCGTGCGCGATGTCTCGCGCAGAATCGCGTGTGAATTCAGGAGATCGGTGTATGCGCAGCCGACGCCGCCTTGCTCGCGGCAAACGATGCGAAACGCAATGTCCGTGTGCCCCGCGATCGGCGCGAGGAGCAGGTTCGAAGAGAGTTGGACGGGACCGATTTGCAGCACG
>JAIYCA010000283.1 GCA_027488265.1 Planctomycetaceae bacterium | reverse complement strand
TTCCTTACAAGGGCAACTACACCGGCTGGCTCGAGCAGAAGCACAAGCGGCTCGCGATTGAAGAGAAGCAAGAGTCGGTGCGGCAGAAGACTCTCGCGCGCGAACTCGATTGGGTGCGACAGAATCCGAAGGGTCGTCAGGCGAAGTCGAAGGCACGCGTCGCGGCCTACGAGAAATTGCTCTCTGAAGACAGCGAGAAGCGCGCGAAGGAAATCGAAATCTACATTCCGCCAGGCCCGCGCCTCGGAAACCTCGTCATCGAGGCAAAGCAACTTTCGAAGGCGTTCGGTGACACGCTGCTGCTCGACAACGTCGAGTTCTCGATTCCGCCGGGCGCGATCGTCGGCATCATCGGACCGAACGGCGCCGGCAAGACGACGCTCTTCAAGATGATCGTTGGCCTCGAGAAGCCCGATGATGGATCGTTCAAAGTCGGCGACACCGTCAAACTCGCGTATGTCGAACAGACGCGCGATTCGCTGCCTGCGGGCAAAAACGTGTGGGAAGTGATTTCGGAAGGCAGCGAAGAAATCAAACTCGGCAACGCGAAGGTCAACAGCCGCGCGTACGTCGCGCGCTTTGGTTTCTCGGGCACCGATCAGCAGAAGTCGGTGGACACGCTCTCGGGCGGTGAGCGCAACCGCGTGCACCTCGCTCGACTCCTCAAGAGCCACGCGAATGTCATTCTCCTCGACGAACCGACGAACGACCTTGACGTGAACGTCATGCGCGGCCTCGAAGAAGCGCTCGAGAACTTCGCGGGCACCGCCGTCATCATCAGCCACGATCGCTGGTTCCTCGATCGCCTCGCGACGCACATCATCGCGTTCGAAGGCGACGCGAAGATCCACTTCCACAACGGCAACTGGTCGAGCTACGAAGAGGAGCGGCGCAAGCGATTCGGTGAAGACGCCGAGCAGCCGCACCGCATGAAGTTCCGCAAGTTGACGCGCTCGTGACGAAACGGCGCCGCGGCTGACGTCAACGCAGCTGTCAATACCGACCTGACTTCCGTGATTGCGAATGGGGTAAATGCCCCTCCGCAAGTGATGCAACATCGCGGCATGTTTGTGCGTTCACCCGCTCCCCACTCGTCCGGGGATCGTCGGTGGTTCGTCCGGGGTGTGCGCACGTATGAGGAGTCGTCCAACCGAGCCGACCGCCGCGCTTGCGGCGTTGATATCCGGGAACCATCGTTCTCTGGCTGCGCGCGCTCGTGCAGACGGAGAGGGCGTGGTTTCGCGCGATATCAGCGCGAATTCGCGAGGTTTGAACAGTCCTGATCACGGCCTGACGGCGCACGATCATGACTTCGCGGTTTTCGTATCACTCGCGATCGATCGGGACGAGGTCGCGCGGATCTTTGATCTGCCGCCCACTCCTCAGGCCGTTTTGAAACTCACCGATCGGGGCGGTTTCCTTGAACCTCGCGAGAGGGGTTCGCTTGAGCACGTCTTCGCTGCGTCTCGACTCGTGATCGTGGTTGTTCTTGCTCAGCTACTCGTTCCGGAGATGTGCGGCATTGCTTTCGCCGACGCTGAGCGGAGGACCTTCGAGACCTTGGGAACGATGCTCGAAACGAGTGACGCGTTGCGGAAGCGTATGCGAGGCCGAGAGTTGCGCGCGGTCGCCGCCGTCTTCGACCCAACGAGTGGCCGAGTGACTTGGCTCGGCGAACATCCAGAACAGGCGCGATTTCTCAATCGGGACTGAACGCAGCGAACTCACGACGAATTTTTTCGTCCCCCTCGTCCAAAACGGAATACGAGCGCACTAGTCAGGGCTTGAACGGAGCCCTCATGACTACTGCGTCTCGCTGCTCGATCGATTGCCCTTCCAACCGCCCGACCCGACGTTTGCGCCTCTTCGGCCTGTTGCCCTCGTCTGGGGAAGCCCCACGGGCAGGGGCTCGGAGTCGCAGAAGCGATGGTGTCTCTCCGCGGTGGTCGCGTGGGTTGGTGCGAGCGTGCGTTTTCGCGGCGGCGCTCTTGGGTGTCGGTTCCTCGACGTTCGCCGCGGAAAAGACTTGGGATGGTGGCGCGGGCACCGCGAATTGGCACGACGCGAACAACTGGAGTCCGGACGGCATTCCCGGCGAAACGGACACCGTCACGATCGGTGCCGCGTTCCCCGAAGTTGTGTACACGAGCACAGCCGGTGATCGAACGGTGCGCACCCTGACCTGTGACACGGTGTTGCGCATCACCAGTGGCACCCTTCGTGTCACCGACGGCGGCACCATCGCGGGACGGTTGACGATGACGGGCGGCGGACTTTGTGCAGGGATGACCGCTGGCGCCAGCATCGCGCTGTCGGGAGAGGCCAACTCAATGACGAGCGCGACGCTCGTCTGCGGGTCGCTGCGCGTGGAAGCGGGAGCTTCGCTTTCGCTCGCGAACACGACACTCGCAGGCACGCTCACCAACGACGGCGTCGTGACGATGCCATCAAATCAGAATGTCACGATTGGTCCTGGCGGTGCGATTCTCAACCGCGGCGAGTGGACGATGAGCGCGTCGAGCGGGCAGAACTGCCAGTTCTTCGGAAACTGCAGCAACTTCAACCCCGTGTCATTCACAAACGAAGGCACGCTGCGCGCAACGGGCGCAGGCTTCAAGGCGTTCAACAACAGTTGCTCGCCGATCGTCTTTACGAGCACGGGCTCGGTCTTCGCAGATGAAGGCGAACTGCGGTTTATCTGTAACGCATCGCTCTCATCGGGCGCGATGGTCTCCGCGGGAGCGACGCTCTCCAATCAGAGCAATCTCACACTTTCCGCTGCAATCTCAGGCGCAGGGCTCTTTCGATCCCTCGCAGGAACGCTCTCGATTGGTGGCGCAATTGAGCTTCCGATCGAGACGCACTTTTCGTCGACGACGATCGCGGGTTCGGGCACGCTGGTGCTTCTCGCGCAAGCGAATAGCGCAACGAGCGTGACGGTGTTCGTCCCGACGACGATCGCGAAGTCGGCATCGCTCTCGCTCGCGAACACGACGATTGCTGGCGCGTTCACGAACGACGGCGTCGTGACGATGTCGAATCAGAACGTCACGATTGGTGCAGGCGCTGCGATTCTGAATCGCGGCGAGTGGACGAT
>JAIYCA010000467.1 GCA_027488265.1 Planctomycetaceae bacterium | reverse complement strand
GACCGTCACCGACTTCGCGAGGTTGCGCGGCTTGTCGACGTCCTTGCCGCGCATGACTGCCGCGTGATACGCAAGCAATTGCAGCGGAATGACCGTCAACAGCGGCTGGAACATCTCGATGCAGTCCGGCACGTAGAAGACTTCTTGCGCGAGGCTCTTGATGTGATCGTCGCCTTCGGTGGCAACCGCGATGACGTGACCGCCGCGCGAGCGCACTTCCTCGATGTTCGAGAGCACCTTTTCGTACTGCGAGTTGCGCGTGGCAACGAAGACAACGGGCATGCCGTTGTCGATGAGCGCGATCGGGCCGTGCTTCATTTCCGCCGAAGGCATGCCTTCCGCGTGGATGTATGAGATTTCCTTGAGCTTGAGCGCGCCTTCGAGCGCGACGGGATAGTTCACGCCGCGGCCGAGGAAGAGCCAGTTCTCGCGATGAATGTACTTCGCGGTTGCCGTTCGAATACGGCCCGACCACTCGAGCGCGCGCTCAATCTTCGACGGGATCGCTTCGAGTTCGCGCAAGAGATTCGAAACGTACTCTTGCGAGAGATAACGACGACGACCAATGAAGGTCGCGAGCATCGAGTTCACAAGCACTTGGCCAGTAAACGCCTTCGTACTCGCCACGCCGATTTCAGGACCGACGCGCAGGTAGACGCCAGCATCTGTTTCGCGCGCAATCGATGAACCAACGACGTTCACAACGCCGAGCGCGAGCGCGCCGCGCTGCTTCGCTTCTTGAAGCGCCGCGAGCGTGTCCGCGGTTTCACCCGACTGACTCACGGCGATGACAACCGTTCCATCTTCGACGATCGGATTGCGATAGCGGAATTCGCTCGCGAAATCATGCTCTGCATGCACCTTCGCGAGGTCTTCGAAGAGGTACTTCCCGATCATGCATGCGTGGAGCGCGGTGCCTTGACCGACGAAAACCACGCGCTTTGCATTTGCCAGCGCGCGTGCATGCTGTCCAACACCGCCGAGGCGAATCTCGCCCTTCGCGACATCAACACGACCTTGGAGTGACATGCGCAGCGCTTGCGGCTGCTCAAAGATCTCCTTGAGCATGAAGTGCTCGTAGTGACCGAGTTCGATCTGCTCAAGATCGAATTCAAGTTCGCGAATCTCCGCGGTGATTTCGATGTTGTCGACCGTGGTCGTGCGGAAACCCTCGCGGGTAATGCGCGCGACGGAGTAATCGTTCAGCGCAATCGCTTGCGTTGTGTGCGACACGATGGCGCTCGCGTCGGATGCAACGACGTACTCGCCGTTTCCAACGCCAACCATCAGCGGCGAACCCTTACGTGCGACGACGAGCACATCGGGTTCCTTCTCACAAACCACAGCGATGGCGTACGCGCCAGTGACCTCGCGCAGCGCAGCTTGCACGGCCTTCTCAAGATCGCCTGCGTAAAGTTCGCCGATCAAGTGCGCGAGCACTTCGGTGTCGGTCTCGCCGTGGAAGACGTGCCCCTTCTCGGTGAGGTACTTCTTCAGTGCCGCGTAGTTCTCAATGATGCCGTTGTGGATGATCGCGATGCCGTGGCCAAGCCGCTCGTCATCGCGGTGCGGGTGCGCGTTCTTCTCTGTCACGCCGCCGTGCGTCGCCCAACGGGTGTGCGCGATACCAATCGTTCCCTTGAACCCACCACGGTCGTTGATGAGCTTCTCGACGTTCGCAACGCGACCGACCGAGCGCGCAATCTTGAGGCCACCGTTCATGACGGCAACGCCCGCAGAGTCGTACCCGCGGTACTCAAGGCGCTTCAAGCCTTCGAGAAGAATGTCTGATGCTTGGCGACGGCCGATGTAGGCAACGATTCCGCACATGTGTTCGAGTTCCGTTCAGAATTCAGGGGACAGCGCTTCGAGCCGAAGAGCTCGCAGGCGCGGAGATATCGGCTGAACGGGGGCAGACCTCTTGCGAACGTCCTGACGAAACTCCAACTGGCAGTTCAGCCACGACGCGTGACCGATAATGACTCGGCGCATCACGCGTCGAGCCGTTTGAGCCTCGCGCTACGCACCGACACGGTGGTGGGTTCGCCACCGTGAATCTGGAATCCAATCTTTCCGCCCTTCGCCCGCTCCTTCGAGTCGTCGACGACGGTCGCGGTCGGCACCCCATCAAGGAAGTGTTCCATGCGGTTGCCACGCGCGACGACGCGATAGGTCCGCCACTCACCCGTGTCGGGCGCAGCCGCGGAAGCACCAGCAAGTGGAGCCGTCGTACGGGCGCCATCGGCCGTGATCGTGAGCGCGGTACCGCGCTCAGCCAAGATGCCGCGTCCGCCCTCTTCGTAGCACATGGCGACGTACGGCTGATTCGGATGCGCGTCAATCTGCGGGCCACGCAAACGATGCTCCCCGAAGAGTTCACTTCGGTACTGGATGCCCGAGTTGTTGCCGTTCACTTTGAGCACAACCTCGAGTTCGAAGTCACGGACTTCGCCGTTCCACACAAAGAACGTGTTGTGCGGAACTGGATTCGCCTCCGTCGCGCGGCCGACAAGCACTCCACCTTCGAGCGACCAGAAGCGCGGATCAAACGTGAAGCCGTTCGTGGATGTGCCGTTGAAGATGTCGAGATAGCCATCGTCGTCCGTCTTCACGAACGCCGAATCGCCCGCGTCGCCGCCTGCGCGCAGGAACGCGAGGAGATCAAGCAACTCCCCTTCGGAAAGCGTGTCGACGAGGTTCGCTGGCATCGGCGAGAGCGGACTACGCGCACTCGATGCGATGTCTTCCTTGCGAATGGTCTCGCGCGCATCCGAGAGCAGACTCGTGCGCACTTCAATCGCATCGTCGGTTTCGCCGACCTTGCGGCCTGTGATCACCGAGCCGTTTTTCAGGCGGAAATCCGTGTTTTCGTATTGATCGCTGATCGTGCGGCTTGGCTCGACGAGACTCGCTGCGAGATCTTCAAGCGAGAACCGCCGCGAAACTGCGGTCAATTCTGGACCACCGCTGCCGCCGATGCCTCCAGCGCGGTGGCATTGCGCACACTGCGTTGCTCGATATGCGCGCAAACCTTCCGCGTGATCGCGGCCACCCACCAACTTTGGTCCAAGCGCGACGATCTCCGCGACCGTCCATGCGCGACCAGGGCCGCGTGGCGTTGGAAGCGATGTGTCGAACGCACGTCCACCGATCGCGGCCGCTAAGCGATCGCGTTCGTTCTCCGGCGCGTTCGATTTGAACTCCTCCGCGATGCGATTCAAGAAGCCAGCGAATGAGTTTCCGCCGGTTCCCTTCTGGAGCGCGGCGAGTGACCGTGCGAATCGCTCGCGCAAATCCGCGTTCCAGCCATTCTTCGCATTTCGAATCGCGTAGGCAATGCCGATTTTCTGCGTCGCGGGCGCATTTGCAAGCATGTCGGCGACGGCCTTGCCGTATGGACCACCGCGCGCAAGCAACGCCGCGTCGACCGCTTGAGGTGCGCTGGTGTCAGGACGCTCAAGAAGCGCAACAGCAACCGTCACCGCTTCAGGCGCACCGAACTTCGCAAGCAGATTTGCGCGGTGCTTATCGAGTTCCCATGCACTGCTCGGATCGGAATCAGCTTGTTTGGCAGGGAAATTCGTGAGGACAGCCGCACGCAACGCTTCCCCTCCACCAACCGTCGTGGAGCGTGACGCAAAGCGCAACATCCACAACTCGCACGCGCGCAGCCACTCGCGCTCGAGCGGCGTTCCGCGCACTGCAGGTTCGAGTGCGACGAGTCGTTCAGCCACGGGAGTTCCATCGATGTCTGCGCTTCCCATGCGGCACAACGCAACGAGCGCGAGGATCGACGGCTGTGGTTCCATCGCGCTCACGGCACGCTCACGCCAGAGTTTCGGGTTTTGGTGTTCAAGCGCGATGCGCGCGGCGCTTCGCACACCCGCATCCTTTGAGGAGAGCGCAGGGAATGCTGCCGCAACCGCTGCTGGGCCCGCGGCCCATTCCATCGGGCGATGGAACTTCTCGAGTTCGCGCCGCTCGACGAGTGCCGCCGGCACCGGCATCGGCGCGCGCTTGATCGCGATTGGATTTTCTGCGCGCACGCGGAAAATCGCGCTCGGCAAATTGCGTCCACCGACGGAGAAATACATCGCGCCGTTCATGGCGACGGCATCCGTGAGCGGCAGCGGTCGGCCGGCGACAAACGGCTCGACGCGGAATTGCGGCGTTGAAGCATCGCGCGATTCTTCGGTGATGAAGCCCGCCCACATCGTGCCGAACGTCCAATCGAGGAAGAACATGCATTCGTTCCACGGCGGCGGGAATTGCAGACCCATCGAGTTCATCACACCCGTCGGCGATGCAGGCCCAATGTTGACCGCAGGCGGCAGCGAATCGGGGCTCCATTCCGGCCACTTTCCGCTGCCCGAACGCCACCCGTAATCAACGCCGCTCGCGAGTTCGCAAACGCGCGTGGGTCGATACCACGGCAGCCCCATGTCCCATTCCATATCGCTGTCGAAGGTGTACGCGCGACCGATCTCATCGAACGCAACGTCGTAAGAGTTGCGGAATCCGGCCGTGATCAGTTCCCACTTCGATCCTTCGCGATCGGTGCGCGCGATCCAACCGCCCGGCGCCATCACGCCAACCGCGTGGCCGTTCGCATCCCACAAGCGATCAAACGCAATGTCCTCTTCCCAATGCCCGTCGCTTCCGAAGCGCGGCACCCGCGAATCCAAAAGCGCGGGCTCTGGAACCGAGCAGTGATTTCCGCCAACAACCCAAAGTGATCCATCGGGTGCCGCCACGATTTGATGCGGCCCGTGCTCGCCGCCGTCCTTCGCAATCGCGACGAGCATTTTCTTCTCGTCGTAGGTTCCATCGCGATTCGTATCGCGCAAACGCCACACGCCACGCGCGTCACCACCACCTTCACTCACGACAGCGAAGAGATCATTCTCGATCACGACCACTCCGTGCGCGCGGCCGATTTCAGGTTCGATGAGCTCGATCGTCGCGGTGCTTGCGGGTTGGCCTTCACTTGCCGGTTGAACCGCAAACATGCGCCCGTACTGCGCGCTCGCGATGAGTCGACCGTTTGCTTCGTCGGCTGCGAGCGCGACGATCGAGCCACGCGAACGTGGCGCGACGTAGACGAGTTCGCAGATGAATCCAGGCGGAACCGCGATCGCGCGAGCGATGTCCGCAACTTCGCCTGGCGCGCCGCCGAAACTTTCAACAACTCCGTCGCCCCACGGACCTTCGCCGAGGCTCGCAAGAATCGCCGAAGGCACAGGTGTTGAACTCCATGCGCCGCTCGCTTGCCACGCAGGATCGCTCACGACGCGCGTGCGCGTGCCATCCGCCTCGGTCCACTCGATCATCGCGCAGAGACCGGCAGGGCCGCCTTCGTTGCGCGCATCGACGACGAGTTCGTGCACTCCTGCGGAAAGCGCGCCAAGATCCACCTCACTTGGCTCCTGCCAATCACCCGTTTGCACGAGCGTCTTTCCGTCGAGCGCGACAGACGCACCGTTGTCGACACTGATCACAAGCCGCGCGGCCTTCACGCCTTCGGGAACACGGAAGCGCCGCGTGAAGACCACTGCGTCTTCGGTCTT
This sequence comes from Planctomycetaceae bacterium, assembly GCA_027488265.1. GTDB lineage: Bacteria > Planctomycetota > Phycisphaerae > Phycisphaerales > SM1A02 > QWPT01. The sequence goes on along the minus strand of JAIYCA010000467.1, from coordinate 1,544 downwards.
CGCTCCTGTCGACGCATTGCTTGGTGCCCAAATCCATGTTGGCGTTGGAAGCGCGGCGGGTTTCGGCGTGCTCGCTGCATTTGCTGCGGTCGCGCCCGATTCGGACGCCGGCTTCGCAGGCGCGGGCGCCGGAGCCATGTCTTCTGGTCGCGGTGCATCGAGCGCACTCTTCACATTCTCACGCGCACCGGCAAGCGCTTGCGACTCTTTGCTCGGCCGCGAAATCACGGTTGAAAGCGCGATGAAAAGCACCGTTCCAAAGAAGACGGTCGTGGTTCCAACGAGTCCGAGTGCGGTCGACTTCTGCATGGCGACCATCTTCGCGATTCCGACCAACGCTGTGAAGTGCGAAACTGGAGTTCCTGCGGATTTCGGCGGGTTTCGTACGATGCGCGAATGCTCGAAGATCTCTGGTCGAACTTGCGGACAGAGCGACGCGCGAAGGCTGCGCCGCTTGCTGTGCGCGTGCGTCCGCGCACGATCGACGAGATCGTTGGTCAGCGGCATTGTCTCGGCGAAGGCGCGCTGCTTCGGCGACTGATTGAACAAGACGCGCTGCAATCGATGATCGTTGCGGGGCCACCCGGAACAGGGAAGACGACGCTCGCAGAAGCGATCGCTGCACGCACAGGTGCTGCAGTCGATCGCGCACACGGCGCGACGACAGGTGTGAAAGAACTTCGCGAAAAGATCGATCTTGCGACGCGTCGCCTCGGCGAGTCCTCGCAACGAACGCTGCTTTTCGTCGACGAAATCCATCGTCTCGCGCGCAATCAGCAAGATGCGCTCCTCGAGGGCGTCGAAGCTGGAAGCGTTGTTCTCTTCGGCGCGACGACTGAAAATCCAACATGGGCTGTCGCACCGGCGCTCTTGTCGCGCTCGGTCGTCTTCCGATTTCAACCACTTGAAGAAGCGGACATCGCGACTGTACTTCGTCGCGCGATCGCGCATCCCGAAGGCGTCGGTATCTCGGGGCTTCTCCTTGATGATGACGCGTGCGCGCACTTTGCGCGCGTTTCCGATGGCGATGTGCGTCGCGCACTTTCGGCGCTTGAAACAGCGGCAAACGCTGTGCGCGGCGAAGCAACACCGCGTATCACACTCGAACTCGCGCGCGCTGCACTCGACGGCAAAGTGCCTGTCTTCGACAAGGATGGCGACGAGCACTACGACCTCGCAAGTGCACTCATCAAGTCGATGCGCGGCAGCGACCCTGATGCCGCGGTGTATTGGCTCGCACGCATGTTGGTTTCAGGCGAGGACCCGCGCTTCATTTGTCGACGACTTGCGATCTTCGCGAGCGAAGACATCGGCAACGCCGATCCGCGCGCGCTGCAAACCGCTGTGGCATGTTGGCAAGCCGTTGAACGCGTTGGCATGCCCGAAGCGCAACTCATTCTTTCACAATGCGTGACGTTCCTCGCGGTTGCCGCGAAATCGAATGCCGCTGCGTGCGCAATTTGGGAAGCGATGGACGACGCGCGCGATGGACGCACTGTGCCTGTTCCATTCACCATCGTCGATCAAACGAAGCGGCGTGCTGT
>JAIYCA010000186.1 GCA_027488265.1 Planctomycetaceae bacterium | reverse complement strand
GCTGAACGGTACATCACGCCCGAACTGAAAGAGTTCGAGGAGAAAGTCCTGCGCGCCGATGCACGCGCCGTCGATCGTGAGAAAGAACTCTGGTCGCAACTGTTGGCGACGGTCGCGCGTGAACTCGCAGACATTGTTGCATTCGGCGAACGCGCCGCTGAACTCGACGCACTCGCGTGTCTCGCTTGTGTTGCGCGCCGTCAGCAGTGGTCGCGCCCGACCATCGCGGAAACCCCGCACATTCGCATCGAGGGCGGCCGCCATCCCGTACTCGATCGCACGCTCGCGTCGACCTTCGTTCCGAACGATACGCATCTTGGCTGTGTGGACCCGCGCGACACGCAGGCGTCGGCGAGTTCTCCCAACGCAACCACAGCGCATCCGACACTCGCGCTCATCACCGGCCCCAACATGGCGGGTAAGAGCACCTACATTCGACAAGTTGCGCTTATCGCGCTGCTGGCACACGTGGGTTCATTCGTGCCCGCTGCGCGTGCTGAGATCGGTGTACTCGACGCGATTCTCACGCGCATCGGAAGTGCCGATGAGATTCACTCTGGGCAATCGACCTTCATGGTCGAGATGACCGAAACCGCGAACATTCTCCATCACGCGACCGAGCGAAGTCTCGTTGTACTCGATGAAATCGGCCGCGGCACAAGCACACTCGACGGACTTTCGCTCGCGTGGGCCATCGCGGAGACGCTTGCATCACGTCGCTCGTGCACGCTCTTCGCGACGCACTATCACGAACTCACGCAACTCGCCGAATCGCTTCCTGAAGTGACGAACCTCCACGTTTCGGTGCGCGAGTGGAACGACGAAGTCGTCTTCTTGCATCGCATCGTGCCAGGTCGCACCGATCGAAGTTACGGCATCCACGTTGCGCGGCTTGCGGGCCTTCCGCCCACGACGATCGCGCGCGCCAAGGAAGTGCTCGAACTCCTCGGTCGCGTTGAAGTGGCGCAGGAACTCGTCGCAGGCGGGCCAAGCGAACATCTCAACGAGGACGGCGGCACAGTCGAACGCGATGGCGAAATCGCAGCCGCCTCCCGCAAGCCCGCAGTCGCTTCATCGGCGAAACGCACGTCGCTCCGCGGTATCGCAGAACCTCCGACCGCGCCGCCACTCGAGACACAACTCGCGCTTTTTGGCGGATTTGCCGAGCATCCAGCGGTCGACGAACTCCGCCGCGTCGACTTGAACGCGATGACACCGTTGGCTGCGTTCGACATGCTTCGACGGCTCGTCGATTCGGCTCGCGTGTGAGCGGACACAGCATGACACGCGTGGAATCAAGTGTTCGTTTCCGCATGGAGTTCAAGCAGCGCAACGCACCGTGATTCCATCGCGCACAGACGCCGATCAAGCGTTCTCACGCACTCGACGACTACGCGTCGGACAGCCATCACACATCAATCTCCGTGCTTCTGCCGAAGGCGCGGGCTCAGGCGCAGCATCCACTGGACGCGCTCAAATTCGTTGAGCCACTCTTGGAGCACCGCGGCGGTTTCATCGCTTGGAATCTCGGCCCACGGGAGTTCACACGACGCACCAAGTTGCCGCCGTGCGAGCCCGCGGTAGCGCGCAAGCGTGCGATCACCAGCAATCGCGCAGGGTTCGAAGTCCTCGGCCGCGAAGACGACGACAGGGACCCGCCCACCTCCACAGATTTTGAGTTGCTCAGAGAACTCGGCCTCGACATCGCGATCAACCCAGCGGAGGTCGATGCGCGGATTTGCTGCTGCGATGTGCGCGAGCAACGGCCCCTGCTGCACACAATCGCCGCACCAAATGCCGCTCACAACCAGCACCTTCATATCCCGCGTGAAACTCGCGATCTCCTCGCGTTGTAGCGCGGTGAGCGACACACGGTCGAAGAGCGAGTTCCAACCTCCCGCACGATTTGGGTCGGTCGCGAGGTACTGGTCGTAGCGAAGGCCGCGAGAAAACACGGACTGAAGAAGCGTTCGATCGAGCATGTGATCCTTCCGTTGACAAGGCTCGCGAGCGTACACTCGCGCTGCCATGCGCGCGGCGATCGTTGCCTTCCTCCTTTTGACTCCATGCTCTTACGCGTGCGGCGAACTCCCCTGGAGTGTCCGCGCGGACCACGGTGCACTCGCTTCGCACGCGGCGATCGCACAAGACGCAGCACCTGTCGAACTTGGCGCGGCACCTCAAATCGAGCTCGTCAACGCGCCTTCGGCAGAAGCAGAAGCACTCAACCGCCTGGCGATGGGACCAGCATGGCCTTCGCGTGCACTCGCCGTGATGCGCTTGGAGCGATTCGATTGCGCGCCGAGCGCTGCGCGACTCGAGTCGTTTCTCCTCGACCCATCGTGGCGGGTTCGCGCCTACACGATCGCGTGCCTTGCACGCCGTGGCGTGGTGATTGCACCCGAAAAACTCGCTGCAGAACGTGATCCACGCGTGGTGCGCGCGATCCTTCGTGCGCGGTACCCGCTCGACGCAAAAGTTCGCGACGCACGCATTGCCGCCGCAGAGCGCTCGAACAAGCCGCTCGAAGCGATGATCGCGCTGGAGGTACTTACTGCGCTCGATACTCCGAGCGACAAAGCGGTTCGCGAACGACTCGACGAACTTCTCTCTCGGATCGTCCTTCGTATGTCTCGCGCAGAGGCTGGCGCACTTTCGCGTCGATTGGCTGAAGTCACGTCGGGCGAAGACTCTGGGCGCGATTTCCGTTGGCGCGAGTGGTATCGCAAGAATCGCTCGAAGCCTGGATACAGACCGTGCGATCTCGTTCCAACGTCACCTGCTGGCGAACGCCTCGTCCCCCGCAATCGCGTCGCTGATCTTGAAACGGATCGCTTCATCGCGTTCGAGCAGTACCTTGCAAAAGTCGCGGAACGCCCGATGGATCTTGCGATTTTGCTCGACTGCACGTCGAGCATGTGGCGCGAGATCGCTGACGCACAGGGTTCAATCGACGATCTCGTCGAGTTCCTCGGCAGCGTGACCAAAGGCGTGCGCATCGGCATTGTTGGCTATCGCGACAAGACCGACGAGTGGGAAACGAAGGCGTGGGATTTCACCGCGAGCCTCGAAGAAGCGCGCACGCGGCTTTGGTCGCTTTCGGCCGACGGCGGCGGCGATACGCCTGAGAGCGTGTACGCGGCGATGCGCCTCGCACTCACGAAGTTCTCGTGGATCAAGGACCCTCCGCCCAATGCTGCCAACGCGCCGGAACCGCCGATTCGCGCGTGCGTGATCGTCGGTGATGCGCCACCACATCCGGGCGAGGGAAATCTCTGCATCGATCTCGCGAAGAAAGGCCTCGCCGCAGGCGTGCGCTTCTATGGCGTGATTGCGCGCGACAGCGAGACGAACCTCAAATCGGAAGACGCCGAAGGCGCGCCACCGCCCACTTCGCCAACTGATCCAGCTTCACCCTCCGACTCCGCGACACCAATTCCTCCGCGCGACGGCGGCGACGGCAAAAACGACGGCAAAAACGGGGGCAAAAACGAGGGAAAGGGCCGACGAACACCCACAGACAAACCGATTGCGCCACCGAAAGCTCCACCGCCAGTGATGCAGAAAGAGCGGAGCTACACGTGGTTTCCTGAAATCGCCGAGGCTGGCGGCGGGCGCGCCGAGATCTTGAAGGAACAAGACTCGCTCGTCGCTGAAATCGCAGAACTCACGATCGCCGATCGATATCGCGAGGAGTTCGCCGACTTTTTCGCGGCGTTCCGCTTGCTCTGTCGTTGAAAGATCGATCGACGCTCAGCGCTTGACACGCCGATTCGACGCACGCGAGAACTGGCATACGCGTCGAGATCAGCGTCGCCATTCCGTCGGCGCAACTTCACCCTTCACGAGCGCGTACGCCCGCTCGAGAAGTTCGCGCATGCCTTCACCGGTCGCTGCGGAAATCACAACCGGCTCTTCGCCCTTCCCAAGACCAATTTCGGTCGCGAGTCGACGAATACGCTTCGCACGCTCTCCTTCGGGGATCAAATCGATCTTCGAGAAGACCACGAGTTCTGGCTTCTCCGCGAGCGTTGGCGAGAACGCGTGGAGTTCGCCGCGAATCGTGCGGTAATTCTCCGCAGGCTTCGAGCCATCGACGGGCGCAATGTCGACAAGGTGCACGATCGCTTTCGTGCGCTCGATGTGGCGAAGGAAATCGTGGCCAAGCCCCGCGCCTTCACTCGCGCCTTCGATCAATCCGGGAATGTCCGCAAGAACGATGCGCCGATCGCCTGGCAGTTCTGCGATGCCAAGTTGCGGACGTCGCGTGGTGAACGGGTAGTCGCCAACCTTTGCATTGGCGCGGCTTGTTGCACCAAGAAGCGTCGACTTACCGGCGTTCGGCAAGCCCACAAATCCAATGTCTGCGATGAGTTTCAACTCAAGACGCAGCGTTCGCTCGACTGCCTCGCCACCCGGCGTGCATTCGGTTGGGCTTTGATGCGTCGCGGTCTTGAAGCGGTCGTTGCCCCAACCGCCCTTGCCGCCTTCGGCCACCATCACTCGTTGTCCGTCTTCAACGATGTCGGCGACGAACTCACCGGTCTCAGCGTCATGCACAATCGAACCGAGCGGAACACGGACAAAGAGATCTGTCGCATCGGAGCCGTGGCACTTCTTCTTCGCGCCGTTCTCGCCATTCTTTGCGAAGTGATGCGGGCGGTGCTGGAACTCAACGAGCGTGTCGAGATGAGCATCGCCGACGAGAAAGACGTGACCTCCGCGGCCTCCGTCACCACCATCGGGGCCGCCCTTCATGATCGACTTCTCGCGTCGGAAATGGGTGACGCCGTTGCCGCCCTTCCCGCTGCGCACATGGATGATGGCTTCATCAACAAGCATGGAGTTCTTTCAAGCGAGGAGCGAACACAACGAGCCCATCAACACGATCTGATGCGTTCCATCTTCAGCGGACGCGCACAATCAAAGCAGCACGAGAGCAACATCAGAGCACCTTCACATCGTTGCACAGCGTGCACTGTCGCGGAAGGACAGCGCCCCGGCGTCAACCGGGGCGCAATGCGTAGACGCGGAGTGCGAGGAAGCGAAACATCTGAAGCGCGCACGAAGCTGCTTCAGGCGCTACTCGCGCCCGCAAGAGATCATCAAGCGAACGCGTACTTCGGAGTCGCTGGATCAGACGGCACGATGTGCACGTACGAGCCCTTGAAGACAACCGTGCCTTCAGCCTCGGCCATGATCGTGTTGTCCTTGCCCATGTGCGCGAGGTAGCCAGGCTTCCAGCGGGTGCCACACTGGCGAACGATGATCGCGCCAGCCTTGGCCATCTGACCGCCGTAGAGCTTGATACCGCGGAATTGCGGGTTGGAATCGCGACCGTTCTTGGTTGAGCCTTGGCCCTTCTTGTGTGCCACGACAAACACTCCTGCATTGAACTGAAACTGGAATCTCTCTGTGACCTCACCACGGCAGCCGCGGCGAAGACGAGAGCCCGACCGAAAGTCGGGTCGATGAAGATACTTGAAACCGTTCGGAAAGTCCAACCCTTCAGACGAGAGCGACCAAACTCATCGTGCCGAGCGATCGGCTTCGGGCTGAACGAACCGCTTAACGGAACTCCCAACCCTGCGTGACGATCGGGTAGGTCACCGTGCCGGACGGCTTCGGATCGCCAGGGACCAGATAATCCACGCGGGCGTTCTTCCGCAGCGTCACCATTTCGCCCGTCTTCGGATGCGGCTTCTTCTCGGTCTCTCGCGAGAGCCCCTGCACCATCACCGTGAGTTCGGTTGGTTCAAGGTCTTCGGCCACGAAGACGACAAGGCCCGACTTCGCGTGTTCCTTGCCTTGGAGCACGGTGCCGAGGATCTCAAACTGATCCTCGAGCAATTCGTTTCCGAGGAATTCCTTGAGCGCCTTGGTGATGTCGCTCGAGACGCCCTCGCCTTGACGAACGATGCGACCGTCATCGATCACGAGTTCAATCCGTGGGGCAAAACGCTGATCAGCGCCGGTGTTGTTCACGACGTCATACGTCATGTACCAGAAGTGCTTGCCTGACTCTGGGTCACGCCAGAGACGAAGTTCGCTCGGCGTGAAGTTGAGATCCTTCGCGGCGATCGATGCTGGTGTCGCCAGTGCGATCATGCCGCACGAAAGGACGTTGCTCGCGGGCCAGCCGCATGCAACCGACGGCGTCAAGCCGCCAACGCACAACGCGGTCGAAACAGCGAAGAGTGAGAGAGAAGTCGAAAGCATCGTCGAAAGCATGGGCAAGGCCTCATTATGCTCGGCGACAACCCATACGGGCGCTCGACCGAGGGCGGCGATTGTAGCGAATGCCGCGCCGTGCGCCGACAACAAGGGTCGAAACTCGGCACCTGCGGTAGTGTTCCGTCCACCATGTCCCGAACGCCCGACCCGACTCGCATCGTTCACGTCGAGCCCTCACGGCTTGACGAAGCGATGTCGGCTCTCCTCGGGGCTGGGCCCGCCGCCGCGGCGCGATTTGTGGAGCAGGCCCGTGCCTCGCGCGTCGCTCTCGAACATCTTTGGTGTTCAACCGATGCTCACGGCCGCTACCGCTCGGCAGTGCTCGCTGTTCCAAGCCCAGGCCGAGCGTCGATGTTGCTCGCGACTCGTGCTCGCGACGCAGACGACGCCCACCAGATGGGCCCACTGATCGCCGCCGCCATCGCGGGCAGCGCCCCGTTCGCCGATATCGCCCAAGCGCTCATCGAACCCGCCCGCGTTCACGACATCACGGCCTTTGAAGTTGGGGGCCTCACCCGTATGGCTGACCTTGAGTACCTCGAGCGCGGGCTACCACGGGCAGGCATCATCGAAACCCCACACACACCGAGTGGCTGGACCATTGAATCTGCCGGTACCCCCGTACAACTTGCGGGGAACGAGGTGGAAGCGATCCCCGCGGACACCCGAGAAGAGCTCGTCACGGCGCTTGAGCAGACCTATCTCGACACCCTGGACTGCCCCGGCCTCGCCGGCATGCGCGCAACGAAAGATGTGCTGGTAGGCCACTTCGGGAGCGGAGCTCGCCCTCGCCACTGGCTTGTTGCACGTCAGACTTCGTCTTCGGAAGTTGCCGACAGCTCGCCTGCGCCACTGCCGCGCCAGGACGGCCCACAGCAGGACAACCAACAAGTTGACGCGCTTCCACCGCGCGTATCTCAAACGGATGGTCGCCGCGGCCCCGTGCAAGGCGTTTGCCTTCTCAACGTGACACCAGATGGTTCGGGTGCTGAACTCGTCTATCTCGGCCTCGCACCGGCAGCGCGAGGCCATGGCATCGCTCAAGCTCTCCTCGCACACGGCCTTCATGCGTGCTCGCGGTCGCGCTGTACATCCGTGTCACTCGCGGTCGATGCTCGAAACGTTTTCGCGCGACGACTCTACGAACGCAACGGATTTCGTCGAGTTTCAACGCGCGTTGCACTCGTGTGTAAGACGCATGACGCATCACACGCGCGTTGAGCGAGGTGCGACGCACAGCGCGCGATGGTTCACAGCGCGTGGAGTCGAAGCGAGTTCACGAGAGACGCGCAAACTGATCGCGAGTGACTTGTCAACCACACTTTGCGATGAGCGCAACCAAAAAGAATTTGCAACTCGACTGAGTCCGCGACAGTGTTCGACTATTTATCCACAAGAAACGCGACGCCTCTGTCAGACGCGACTTCAAACGTCGCAAACCGCGTTCACTCCTACGGTTCCGCGCATCGACCTCCAAATTGTTTCTCGTGCGTGGTTGCGCCAACTCCGAAGCGCGCTACATTGCGGATCGCTCGCAGGGACGCGGGCCCCGCGGTCTCCGATGTACGCGGGTGGGCCAAGGTCTGATTGATCAACTTGCGAAAGCGCGTCCGATCGTCAGAACTCTGAGCCCCCAGGTGGTTCCCTTCTCATTCAACCGATCGTCTTGCAACGCGTCACCGATTCAGAATCAACGCTCTTGAGCGTT
>JAIYCA010000286.1 GCA_027488265.1 Planctomycetaceae bacterium | reverse complement strand
GCTGGCCGAAGTGGACTCCCGTCGCGCCGCATGGGCTCGAGGATGAAAATGCCGACATTTTCAGCCTTGTTCGACAAGGCGATGTGCTCGTCCATCATCCGTACGAGAGTTTCGATCACTCTGTCGAGCGATTCATCGAGCAAGCGGCAGCAGATCCGAAAGTGCTCGCGATCAAGCAAGCGCTCTATCGAACGAGTGGCGATTCGCCGTTTATTCCGAGCTTGATTCGCGCGGCAGAAAGCGGGAAACAGGTCGCGGTCCTCGTCGAGTTGCGCGCGCGATTCGATGAGGCGCGCAACATTGTGTGGGCACGCAAACTGGAAGATGCGGGCGTGCACGTTGCGTATGGTGTTGTTGGCTACAAGACGCACACCAAAGTTGCGCTTGTCGTTCGTCAAGAGCCAGGTGGTATCCGCTCCTACGCACACATCGGTACCGGAAACTACAACTCGAAAACGGCGCGTTTGTACGAGGATATTGGCCTTTTCACCTGCGACGCGGCGATCACCGAAGACCTCGTCGAACTCTTCAATTACATGACAGGACGCAGTCGGAAGACGGAGTATCAAAAGCTCCTCGTGGCGCCAGTCGCGATGAAGCGGCGTTTCATCGAATTGATCGAGCGTGAAGCGTCAATCGCACAGCGTGGTGGTCAGGGGCGCGTGATCGTCAAGATGAATCAGCTTGAGGATCGCTCGGTGACGGATGCGTTGTATGCCGCCTCACGTGCAGGAGTCTCGATTGATCTCGTTGTTCGTGGCTTTTGCTGTATTCGTCCGGGCGTGAAGGGGCTCAGCGAGAACATTCGTGTGACGTCGACGATTGGACGCTTCCTTGAGCACAGCCGAATTTTCTGGTTCGGAAACGGGCAGGCAGATCCGCTCGACGGCGACTTCTACATCGGGAGCGCGGACTGGATGTATCGCAATCTCAATACCCGCGTCGAGTGCGCCGCGCCGATTCAAGCGCGGGCGCATCGCGCGCGACTTTGGGAGATTCTCAGGTTGCATCTCACCGATCGCCGACAGCGTTGGCTCATGGGAACAGACGGTACCTATCAACTGAGTGATCCTGCGCAGATTGCGACAGGCGGCACGATTTCTGATCCGGCGTTCGTCGGCACACATCAGTATCTCATGCGCGCAACGCTTGAACTCAACGCGCAACTCCGCGAGTCCTCGCGAAGATTGGCGTGACGTTGTTACGGCGATCGCAGCGCAGGAGTGTGTGGGCTACCACACAAGTCGGCGCGGGGCAGTCGAGCCGACAAGTCGAATCGGAATCACTTCGTCGCCTTCGAGCGTGAGGCTTGCGTTGTCGTCTGCTTCGACGGTGAGATCAAAACTTGCTCGGACGAGCTTCGTTCCATTTTCGTACTCAAGCGTGAATGCGCCGAGCGACGCGCCAACTTCGTCCGTTGGTCCACGCACCCCTTCGAGGAGAAGTTGTTCCGCCCCCTCGTCCACTCGCATCAAGAGTGCGGAGTTGCCGCGGTCGAGTCGAAGTTGAATTTCGCGGCCATCATCGTCGACGAAGAGGAATTGATCGGTCAACACGAATCGATCGCGCGCATCTTCGGGAAGCGGCCCGAAGTCGACGCCGTTTCGTACGAGTGCCATCATGCGATGCATGACAATGCGACCGACGACGTGTGTGGATGCTTGTTCGGTTGTCGCTTGATACGCGCGGAAACTGGCAACCAGCGCAGACAACACCGCGACGAGCAACGCGGCGCAAATCGCGAGTGCGATCAGCATTTCGACGAGCGAAAAACCGCGGCTGCGGCCGAATGTCCGCGCGGATATATGCGAAACGTTTCGTGATTGGCGACGCGCGTGTGGACTCGTTTGCTTCATCCCGCGAGCCCTCCCTCGCGGTAGCTGTCAGCGACGGGTTCTGCCGAAACAGGCCATGGAATACCGTCCGGCAGTTTTGCGTTTGGGTCGTAGCGAAGTCGAATCTCGCCGAAACCACTGAAACCCGCGTCGCCAGGAAGAGCGCCTTCGCCGTCACCATCAAGTGCGCCGAAATAGCCGAGCGTCGTATTGAAGCTTTCGGGCTGCCCGTTGTACGCAAGCGCGCCTTGGCCAGCGATCGGACGGTAGGTCATGAGCAAGGTGCCTGCGATGTCCGCGGTACCGCGGATATCCATGACTCCCGCGATCACCGTGCCTTTGAGCTTCACACGCGGAGTGAGGTCTGGATCGGCAGCAACCTCGTTTGAGAAATTACCGACGTCGACCGACCATCCAGGAAGCATGATCGAGCTGCGCTGAAGACGATCGAGTTTTGTCGATCCAAACGACTCGAGCACGTCGCGCAAATCATCGCCATCTGGCTGGAGATCGAGTTCTGAATCCTCAGGATCGGAGTAGAAGCGCGTCGCGCCGGTGATTTGCACCTTGTTGCGCCAATGCGTGAATTCGCCGGGCGTGTCGCCTGCGATGGAGCCAAGAAACGTGCAGTTGTGAAAGCGAATCGAATTCGAAATCGTCCTCGTGTCGGTGATGGTTGTGCCGCCGAGGGTTGAGGTGATCGTCGGAAAGCGCGGTTGATAGACAATCGTCCCGCCGATGTCGACGGCCTTCATTGCGCCGGTGTAGTTCCAATTCACATCCGTACAGCCGGTTTCGGTTTCGAGATACACCGTTCCTTCGAATCGACAGTTTTCGAAGAGCGCGTTGGTTCCCTTGGGAATCCGCACATCACGGAACGTCATGTTGCGATAGATCGGTCGGCGATAGTGGTCGTAGGCGGCGGGTGAGCCGTATGGCACAGACTCGTAGGGGGCTGAAGTGACCGCAACGATCGTTCCTCCAGCACTGGTTCCAGCCGTTGCTTGTGCCGCAAAGTCTGACGTCACATTCGTAGAGAACCACGCTGCACTGTCGGCGAAATCTGCCGTGGTGACCACGCGGAGTTCGTCGGCGGAGACCTCAAATCGCGCTGGCCCCGCGGAGTTCGAAGGTCGCACAGGTCCTTGTGCGATGTTGCGCCAATCGTCTTGCGCAGCACTTTCCCACGCAGAGAGGCCAACGCCGAAGACGAGATTCCCTGCAACTTTTGCATAGAAGTCGAAGGTGTTGAGGACGCCATCGGAGTAGCCGAGTCGCACGTCGCGCGCATCGATCGCGCCGTCGCCGTTGCGGTCCGGATGCGCGAGATCGATGAGCCGCGCGAGTTGATCGTCGATGCCAGTGAACTCCGCAGCGCCGGCGACGTCTGCCGCGGCGGCTCGTGCTTCGTCCCACACGACTGCGCCGTCACCGTTCGCGTCGTACTCCGACAAAAAGAGATCGAAGTCATCGACGAACTGGTCGCCATCAAGATCGGTGAATCCGCTGTCCGCAAGCGCGGGTCCTTCGACTGGATGTGCCGGACGGAGTCGTCCATCACCGTCGACGTCGTGTTGAGCAACACGCACAGCGAGGTCTGCGAGTTTTGTGTTGAGCGCGTCGGAGAGGTAGCGGAAGTCCGAGCGCATCACGAGTGGATCGCCGTTCGCTTCGGTCAATTCGCCCGGCTCCGTTCCGTAGCGCGTACCCAGCGGTCCTTCGACAAGCACATTCTTCCCAATCATCACGCGGTTCGGCGAGATGACGGCATACTCGATGCGCTTCGTGATTTCGTACTCGATCGAGATCGTGCGTCGAATCTCTCCATCGACGCCAAGACTTGTCACGCGCACGCGGTTTGTTCCCGCGATCGGTTCGTACAACAGTTGAAACCAGAGCCGATCGACGCCGGTTTCCAAGCGCATTGGAAGCGTCACGAGTGCGCCGTTGTCGTAGATCTCGGGTAATCCCGTGTGTTCAGCGAGTGGAGCGAAGGCGGACACGTCCGCAAGATGTGCGTCGCGCAGTGCTTCTACAAGTCCGTCGGGCGTTGCGGGACCGTCGAATCCGTCCGGTGGGAGAATCTCGACTTCACCATCCGTTCCGTTCCATGTGCCCGTCCAAAGCCGTGATGCAAAGCCTGCGTCGATGACACCTTTTTCTACGACAAATCGCTTGGATTCGCGAGAAAGTCGTCGTTCCGCAAAGACAAGCCCGCTCTCTGCGGCGCTCTGTGCGCGCGAGACTTTGAGCGAACTATCCGCAGTGCGCATGTTTCCTTGCGCGACGACAGCCATCGCGGCGGCGAGTGATCCGAAGATGACAAGAAACATCATCGCGAGCACGCTCGCGACGCCACGTCGGCGCACGATGCGCAAACGTTGCGCGTTGGACTGGCGAGAAGTTGTGGGCTGTCGATGCATGACGTGCTTCCAAACTCGCCTCAATCAACGCGCTGTGCGAGGCAGGCCTCGCGAAATCGTTCACCCGTTTATCAGTTCATCCAGGCGCAATCCACGTCACGCGCGTGATTTCGCGCGGAGCGTCATCGGTCGGTCCTTGATACTCCACGATCACACGAACGCGAAGAAGATCGCTCGCGCCATCTGCAACGGTGCGCGTCACCTCAAACGGATCGATGTTTTCGACGAAGACGCGCTGCGACCATCCGGCCATATCTTGGAAGACATCGCCAAGGGCGCTGACTGGTCCACTCCCAAGTGCCGCGGAGAACACGGTCCCTTGTCCATCTTCGCCGTCGAAATCGTCGAGATCATCGAAGTCAAGGACCTCGACCTCGGAGCTTTCTGGGCCCCAGAATGCTTGTCCGGTGACAGGGTCATGTCGTGGCAAATGCAGCGTCAACTCGCGAATCTCGTTGCCAAGTCTCTGCGCGGTTGATGCGTGCGTTGACCACTCGTTTTGTCGGAAGAACGCTTGCTGTGCAGCCACAATCGCGACGACTCCCGTACCAACGATCACTGTCGCGAGCGCGGTCTCGATCAGCGTGAAACCGCGGCGAACGCGCACGTTTCGTGGGGCCTGACGGCGATGGTGATGGTTCGCGTGCATGCGTGCATCCTCACCCTGAGACCAAGTTCGACATCTTGAAGATCGGGAGGATGATCGCCATCGCGATGAATCCAACAACTGATCCCATCAAGACGATCATGATCGGTTCGATCATGCTGGTGACTGCTTTGATCGCGTCTTTCAGCGCCTTCGCGTAGAAGACAGAGATTTCATCGAGCACTTCGCCGAGCTTTCCTGACTCCTCGCCAGCCGCGATCATCTGAATCACCGAGCGCGGCAAGAGCGTGCTACGCATCAACTGCGTTTGCACTTTCTTTCCTTGCTTCACGGAGCCATAGACCGAGCGCCAAAGTCGCTTGTACTGGCGATTTCCCGAGATGTCGCCGGTAATCGCGATGGTGTCGAGCATCGGCACGCCTGCGTTCAGCAGTTCGCCCATCGTCTGCAGCGAGCGGCTGATGTAAAGCGCACGGAACATGCGCTTCACGATCGGTGCGGAGATCTTGAAGCGATCCCACCAGAATCCACCGAACTCGGTTTTGATGAATCCAATGAAGGCGCCAATGCCGACCACCGCAGCGATGAGCAGGAGCCACCACCACTCAACCATGAAGGTCGAGAGTGCCATGAGGAACTTGGTTGGACCTGGAAGTGCGTCTTCCTTGCCTTTGAAAACGCCTGCAAATCGCGGCAAAACAAAGGTCAGAAGGAAGACGGTGGTCGAGATCGCCATCAACGCGATGATGCCGGGGTAGATCGACGCGCCGACCACCATCTTGCGCGTTTCGATTTCTTGCGTGAGATACGCCGCGATGCGATCGAGCATCTTCGCGAATGAGCCCGACATTTCCGACGCTTTCACCATGTTCACATACAGCGGTCCGAAGAGTTTCGGATGCTTGGCGATCGCTTCGGAGAACTGCTTGCCGCTCTCGACGTCGGCCTTGATTTGCATCAGGATGCGGCGGAACTTCTGGTTCTGAACTTGCTCCGCAATACCTTCAAGCGCGGCGCGAATCGAGATACCTGCGCGGATCATCACCGCGAGTTGCGTGGTGAAGTCGAGAATGTCTTTCTGCGACGGACCCGAGGAGTAATTGAAGCGCTTGATTGCGGCGCGGAGATCTTCACCTGCGGCCGCGACAGGCACGAGTTGCACGACGTGATCGCCACGCGAGCGAATCGCTTGCGCCGCTGCAGCAACGCTGTCTGCAACAAGTGTCCCAGCGACGAGTTCGCCGCGAGCGTTGCGAGCTTGGAATCGGTAGTGCTGCGTTGCCATCGGTTACGCCGCCAGCATGCGGTCGAGTTTGTCTGGATAGGCAGCCTGCGCGACAGCATCGTCGCGAGAGATCATGCCGTTGAAGTAGAGCTCCGCAATGGCGCTGTCGAGCGTCGTCATGCCGATCGAGCGGCTCGTTTCGATGACGTTCGGAATCTCGTACGTGCGCGCTTCACGAATGATGTTGCGCACTGCGGGCGTGCAGAGCATGACTTCAATCGCGGGGACCATGCCCGGCTTATCCACGCGACGGAAAAGTGTCTGTGAAATGACGGCCTGCAGCGTGTTTGCAAGCATCGCGCGAATCTGGTTCTGCTGATTCGCGGGATACATGTCGACGATACGTTCGACCGTCTGCGAAGCGTTCACGGTGTGCAGCGTGGAGAGCACGAGGTGGCCGGTTTCAGCGGCGGTGATTGCGAGTGCGGTCGTATCGAGATCGCGCATTTCGCCAACGAGAATGATGTCGGGATCTTGGCGCAGCGCGTGCTTGAGGCCGCTCGCGAAGGTCGGCATGTCGGCGCCAAGTTCGCGCTGTTCGATCAAACACTTCTGACTCGCGAAGGTGTATTCGACAGGGTCTTCAAGCGTGATGATGTGCTTGCGATAGCGCTCATTCATCGCCTGAATCATGGCGGCGAGCGTGGTTGATTTACCTGAGCCGGTATCGCCCGTCACGAGCACGAGCCCGCGTGGCAGATACGTGAGGCGCGAGATGACTTCCGGAAGATTCAGCGTTGCGAGCGGCGGCACCTTGGTGCGAATTGCACGCATCGCCATGCCAACCATGCCGCGTTGCATGTGTGCATTCACGCGGTAGCGGCGGAAGCCGGGGATTTCGTAGGAGAAGTCGAGGTCGAGATGCTGTTCGAAATGGCGGCGTTGAATCTCGTTGGTCATGCCCGCGAGAATGCGCCACATGTCCTCGCTCGAGAGCGTCGGCATATCCAACGGCTGCATGACCGTCTGCGCGCGAACCATGGGCGGATGGCCAGCGACAAGATGGACGTCTGAAGCATCCGTCTCGTTCGCCTTCCGCAGAATCTCGTCGAGTGCGCTCAATTCCGGCACGTGCATTCCCTCCGGTGGATGCGCGACGAGACCTCCGCTCGACTGCGCTCCGCACCGAGATCGATCGGCTTGAATCCGATGCGGGTTGAGGGGTGCTTTCGGGAAGTCCGCACATCAGGGCGGATTGATGCCGATTGCGCGGGCAGAAGCGCCGCGCATGTGCGACGAACGCGAGAGTCGCACGCAGAGGCGGGGGGCGAGAACCTGAAGGCCTCGGAAGCGATTACCGCGGCGCGGGTTGGGTGGTGGGCGTCGCAGCGGGCGTCGTACTCGGCGTGGTGGCGGGCGCCGTCGCGGGTGTCGCAGGCATTGTCGCAGGCATCGTGGCAGGCGCCGAAGCCGGGGCCGCGGCAGGTGCTGAAGCAGGTGCCGCGGCAGCCTTGCGGAACGTCTTCGTACCGTTCGTCGAGAACGAGTACTCGTTCTTCAAGATGCCCGCTTCGTAGAGAATACGAAAGACCGAGTCGGGATCGCGGTACTTCCCTGTGCCACTCGCGCTCCACGCCATGCCCTCTGCGAGGCTTGCCGTCGGCAGCACCGCGGGCAACGTCGCCTCGACGGTCTGGCCTGGTGGCAGCGCACGCAGTGCGGCCCACCGACCGCCGTAGCGCGAGCCATCCGCGAGAGAGATCGTGTAGTCGTACTCCACGAGATCGATCTCATCACGGCCTGGATTGCGAAGTTCGAGTACCACCGCGACCTCGGTGAGATCGCCGTTGCTCTGGCCCACGCGGAGTTCGGTGGCGCGGCCTTCCGGTCGGACGACGTGACAACCCATCAGTGGCCACACCAGCAGTTGCCATGCGAAGAGATGCCGTGCGGCGAGTTGCCAGCCGATGATCTTTCGACCTCCGCGCGCGAACGCCGCGGGATCACGACGCGTGCCGACGAACTCCGAACGTGCCAAAGTGGACATGCGGCGGAATGTAGCACGACTCCTCCCTTCGACGCACCGATCTCATCGCTGCCGACGCTACGCTTCGGCCCATGCATCGGACGCGTCGCAGCATCGCGCCTCGCCTTCTTCTCGCGGTTTTCGCCGGAAGCGGCTTTCTCATCGCAACGACGCCTGTGCATGCACAGCAAGCGACGCTTCCCGCAATCGCGGATAGTCCGACCGCGCAAACGCTCTTCGACGACGCGGTCGCGCAGGCGAAGGAAAACCCCGCAGAATCCGCGCGGCTCTGTCGTCGGCTGCTTGATGAGTACGGCGATCGTTTGCTCAAAGTCGTCGGCGAACAGGATCTTCTGTTCCGCTCCGTCGCGGATGAAACAGAACGGCTCCTCCTATCGACTCCAGCGGTCTTGGAGCGGTTCCGCTCGAATGAGTCGCGTGCGGCGGAGGTCATGCTCGAAGAAGAGGGCGCGGCAGCGACGGCAGCGCGCCGACGTGTGACGCGCGCAGGGCTTGTGGCGACGTTGCGCGTCGCGCAGGCGCTGCTTCTCGCCGACCGCGCAGAAGAAGCGCTGGCGGCGGTGCGTCGCGTGCAGAATCATCCTGATCTCCAAGTTGTGGGCGCAGGGGGCGAAGCAGCAGGGAAATCAACTGGCGAAGCCGTTGGGGAGGTCATCGGGGAAGCCATCGGGGAAGCATGGCTCACCGCGGTCGCCGCGGCGCGCATCGGGCTTCTGGCAGAGCGTGATGCGGCGTTCGCGCGGCTCGAAGCACTCTCCACGGCGGACACCGACAGCAAGGCCGCCGCCGCCGCGGCACTCGAGAGCGCGAAGAAGACACCGACAAATCTGCGCAAGAGCCTCGCCATGAGTCCTCTTGAGCAAGGCGCGAGTGGCGAGCTTCCCAACGCCGATTGGCAGCAGGTTTGGTCGGTCGACCTCGAGCGCACGCTCTTCCGCCGCCTGTTCGATCCGTCACTTGCACGCACGAGTCCTCGGCTTATTGAGTCGGCCCGCGCTGATGCGAACTACATGACGGCGGTTCCCTACATCGTCGGGAACGTCGCGTATGTCAACGAAGGCTCCTACGTCCGTGCCATCGATATCGATTCTCGCGATGAGATCTGGAGCCGAGCACTTGGCTTTGGTGGTGTTGAGCGCGATACGACGGGTGTCAGCGACTTCTCTGCAGTCGCAGTCGACCGCGGTGCGCTGG
>JAIYCA010000059.1 GCA_027488265.1 Planctomycetaceae bacterium | reverse complement strand
TGACGCCGGTGATCGCAGGGAAAGCGACCAATCTCGATCCCGTCACGATCGTGGTTGCGATTCTTGCGGGCGGGTCCATTGCGGGCGTGTACGGCATGCTGCTTGCGATTCCTGCGGCTGCCTGCGGAAAGATCGCTGCACGACGACTGCTGCTGCCGCGCATCCAAGATTGGGCGAGTGGCCGTGTCTCTGATCCACTTCCGATTGACGCTGAGTAACACGGGCAGTTCGCTCGTGACTTGTGAAAGATCTCACCGATGAAACTCTCGACGATTCTTGCCGGACTTCCGGTGCATCTACCCACGCACGCTGCTTCGAGCGACCCCGACATTTGGAGTCTCTCGGAAGACTCACGACGCGTGAAGCAGGGCGCGTTGTTTTTCGCGCGCGCTGGAACGAAGTCGGACGGGCGCGCGTTCATCGCCGATGCGATCCAGGCAGGCGCCGTCGCAGTCGTTGCGCCACGTGGAACGGCGAAGCCGGAGTCGGCGCCAGCGAGTCTTGCGTGGATTGAAGCGGATGACGCGCCGCTCGTTGCGGCGCTCGCCGCAGAGCGCTTCTTTGGGAACCCTTCGAAATCGCTTGCGCTCGTTGGTGTGACAGGCACGAACGGAAAGACCACGATCGCGTATCTCACCCAGCAACTCTTCGCGGCGGCTGGAGTTCGTTGTGGATTGATTGGGACCGTGGAGATCGACGACGGCGAGAAGCGCGTTCCATCGAATCTCACGACGCCACCAGCGCTCGAACTCTCCGAACTCTTCGCGCGCATGGTCGACAACGGTTGTCGTGCTGCGGCGATGGAAGTCTCGAGTCACTCGCTCGATCAGCGCCGCGTGGGCGCGCTCCATTTCAAGACGGCGATTTTCACGAATCTCACCGGCGATCACCTTGATTACCACGGCACGATGGAAGAGTACGCGGCGGCGAAAGCGCGGCTTTTCGCGATGCTTGATGAAGATGGCACCGCGATTCTCAACGTCGACGACCCGTGGCATCGTCACATGCTGCCGCCGCGGGCGAAGTGTCTGCGCGTGAGCTTGCGCGATCCGTCGGCCGATGTGTTCGGCACGGTCCATCGCATGGGTCTCGACGCGATGGACGTGACGTTCCGTGGCCCATGGGGCGTGCTCGAATTGCGATTACCGCTCGTCGGATCGCACAACGCGATGAATGCGCTCGAGGCCGCTACAGCCGCGTGGGTGAATGGCGTCGATGCGGCACGACTTGGTGCCGCGCTCACGACGTGTCACGCGCCGCCAGGTCGATTGCAGCCAGTGTCGATCGGTGCCGAGGGATTCAGCGTGCTTGTTGACTACGCGCACTCGGACGACGCGCTTGCGAATGTGCTTCGCGCGTTGCGACCGACGGTCCCCGATGGCGGTCGGTTGCGTGTCGTCTTCGGTTGCGGTGGTGATCGTGATCGCACCAAGCGCCCGCGTATGGCGAAGGTCGCGTGCGAGGGCGCGGATCAGGTGATCGTGACGAGCGACAATCCGCGGACAGAGAACCCCGACGCGATCATCGCGGAGATTCTGACGGGTGTCCCGAGTGAAGCGCGTCCAAGGGTCGAGGTCGAAGCGGATCGCGCGCGTGCGATTGAGTTCGCGGTGTCGACGGCGCGCGAGGGTGACATCATCCTGATCGCCGGTAAGGGGCACGAGGATTACCAAATCATCGGCACGGAGAAGCGGCAGTTCGACGATCGGCGCGAGGCAGAGGCGGCGCTGCGGCAGCGGTTGGGGCGGTGATATGAACGGTGCCTGGCACCGTTCGGAATGGAGGTTGTTCGTGGTTCAGGTCACTTCTCAATCAACGCGCTCGCACCCGTTCACGGTGCATAGTCCATCCTTTCAATCGCTCGTCCTCGCGACCCGCGGCGAGGTCTTGCGGCGTCCCGCGAGCGAGCCGACATCTCTCACAACCGACACCCGCGGCGAACTCGCCGGTGCCTGCTTCGTCGCGCTGCAAGGCGAGACGTTCGACGGCCACGCATTTGTGCTCGCTGCGGCCAACGCGGGTGCCGCGCTTGCAGTTGTCGAACGAACACCCGACGCAGCGACGCTTGCCGCACTTCCGACCGGATTCGGTCTCTTGCGCGTCGCGTCGACTCGTCGCGCGCTCGGGCTCATCGCTCACGCATGGCGCTCGAGCCTGCGACAACTGCGCGTCGTGGCGATCACGGGCAGCGCAGGCAAGACCACGACGCGACGACTCCTCGAGGGCATCCTCGCAGAGGCAGGCCCCACGCATGCGAGTCCGAAGAGTTTCAACAACGACATTGGTGTGCCGCTGACGTTGCTCTCGACGCCAGACGACGCGAAGTTCCTTGTCGCCGAGATCGGAATGAACCACCCTGGCGAGATTCTCCCGCTCGCCGAGATGGCCGAGCCTGAGGCGGCGATCATCACGCTTGCCGGTCGCGCGCACTTGGAGGGGCTCGGCTCCGTCGAGGCGGTCGCCAAGGAAAAGGCTTCGATTCTCGCCGGGGTTTCGACTCACGGCTTTGGGGTCATCAATGGCGACAACGAGCCGCTGCTCGAGGCAGTGCGCGCGCTGGCGGACGCCGATCGCGCGCCGCGCATCGTCACCTTCGGCATCGGACCTGCGAGTGCGTATCGCCTTGCTGGTCGCACGCAGTCGGGCGGCGAAGGTACCGCCGTCGGGCAGGAGTTTGACGTGGTCTTCCCGCGATCGGATGACGCCGACGGCAACCCGCTGCCGCCGTCCGCGCGGACGCATCGATTCACCCTCCGCATGGCCGGCGAGCACAACGCGCGCAACGCGGTCGCAGCGATCGCTGCGGCGGCGGAGATGGGTGTTTCGATCGAGTTGATTCGGCAAGGGCTTGCGAAGGTCGAAGCTTCCGACATGCGGCTTGAGAAACTCGAAATCGCAGGTCGAACGGTCTTCAACGATGCGTACAACGCGAACCCCGACGCGATGATCGCGTCGCTCGGAGCGTTCGTCGAACTCGCGCGCGAGGCATCGCGACGCGTCATCATCCTCGGCGAGATGCGCGAACTCGGGCCCGACGCCCGTGCGCTCCACGAGGAAGTTGGCCGTCATGCGGCGCGCGCGTTGCGCGGTGAGGATGTCCTCGTTGCGGTTGGCCCGCATGCGGCCGCACTCGTCGCAGCTGCGCGCGGTGCGGGTTTCGCAGGCTCCTCGGTTGCGAGTGAACTTTTCAGCGATCCCTTTGCGGCCGAGGCCGCCGCGCTCATCCCAAGCGGCGCGGTTGTCCTCTTGAAGGGCAGTCGTGGCGCGCGGATGGAGCGATTCTTAGAGCCGCTTTCGGCGTCCTTTTCGGCATCGCAAGCCGCGGGCGTGCGCCTCACCTAGCACTTCGCCTAGCACCTCGTCACGGCACACGCCACGATCCCCGCGAATCCCCGCCGGCGCATTCGCCGACACACCCTCCGACTTTGAAGCCCCGCGGCTCCTCGGCCCGATGAACGACTCTCGCGAATGTTCTACATCCTGACGACGCGTTTTGAACAATGGCTTGACCAGCTCGGTCTCTATCGGGTTGTGCAGGTCTTCACGCAAATAG
>JAIYCA010000297.1 GCA_027488265.1 Planctomycetaceae bacterium | reverse complement strand
CCGTTGCGGCATGCGCGGGCGTTCAAGTTGTCGCCACTGGTTCTGGCGCGTGCCCGAACACGGCGACCTACTGCCTCGGCGCAGGTACCTACTACGCGTTCATCGCGCCAGCAGCCTTCACGGGTATCCCGTGCGGCACCGGCGTTGCGAACAACTACTCGCTCAAGCTCACCGCCACCCCGGCAACCTGCCCGCTCCTCCTCTCGGGCGGTTGGAACGGAACCGCGGTTCAGCCAGGCGTTTGCGCTAACCCAGGTCCTAACACTGTCGTGACCAGCACCGCGGCTGCGGGCGGCGGCCTCGTCGCTTGCGCTGTGAACCCAGCGTTCCCGAACTGCAGCGGTGGCGGTACCACCGTGAACTCGTATGCTCGCTCGATCAACGCTGGCCTCGTTGCTGGCTCGATCTCGTGCATCGACATCGGCGTCTTCTCGGTTGCTCGTGACGTCAACGCCGCGAACACCGCATGCGCGAACTACATCAGCGACATCCCGCTCCCAGCGACGGTTGGCGTCTACGCTGACCTCGACGGTGGCGCGCCACGCTTCAAGACCACGAACGACGGCGTCGACGGCGGCGACCTCAAGTTGCTCTTCAAGCGCGACGTGTTCATCAACGGTGGTGGTTATGTCGCGACGTGGAACCTCGAGAACGAGGAATGCGTCCAAGACTTCACCGACAAGAACCTCGTCGTCATCATGGACTGCCCAGACCTCTTCACCGGCACCGAAACGGTCACCGGCGCAAGCGGCTACGGCATCCGCGCTGGTGGTGGTACGGTCGCTGGTCAGACCTCGAACACCTACATCCGTCTCAGCTGCGCTGACGGTGCTGGTCAGTACGTCCTCGCCGAGACCGTCGGCGCGACGTTCACGGCTCAGTGGATCGTCAACGTCAAGGGCGACTTCTCGGGTTGCGGCGCTGCTTGCCCAGGCGACTTCGACGGCGACGGCTTCATCACCGCTGCTGACCTCTCGACCCTCCTCGGTTCGTGGGGCGGAGCTGGTGGCGACATCGACGGCGACGGCACGACGACCGCTGCTGACCTCTCGGCCCTCCTCGGCGCTTGGGGTGCTTGCCAGTAATCGTCTGATCGTTCAGGTCTCGGTTTCGGCCTGACCTCAACGCTCGGTCAGTACTCAACACACCCCCGACTTCGGTCGGGGGTGTGTCTTTTTTGCCCGACTTGGCGGCGTCCACGCGTTCCGTTGTGTTTTTGTGCAACTTGGCAACCGTGTGAGCGGCATTCGGAATACGCTCGCCCCTCGCGGCAAGCGCCGCCAGAAAACGGAGCAGCGATCTCGTGCGGACTTTCTTTATTGTGATGGCTGTTCTCCTGGGAGTCGCCGTTGTTGGGCTCGTTGTGGCGGGCCCATCGGCGCTTGAGATGATGCCGTCGTTCGGCTCGGGTGACGATGCACTCGAGGTGCGCGTCGCGAAGGTTGAGCGGCGCGAGTTGCTCGAGACCGTTTCAGCGCCCGGTGAACTCGACCCCGAGGTGAAGGTTGATGTCTCCGCGGAAGTCAGCGCGCGAATTCTCGAGTTGCCATTCCGTGAGGGTGCAACGGTTCGCAAGGGCGAACTCGTCGTGAAACTCGATGACCGCGACTTGCAGGCTTCGTTGCAAGCACAGATCGCGCGCCGCGATGGCGAACGCTTCCGCTTGCGCAGTGAACAAGAACGGCTCGCCGGTCCGAACTCACAACTCGCGAACGCGCGCGCGACCTTGGAACGCCAGCAAACGCTCTTCAAAACGGGCGACGTCAGCCGCGCAACGCTTGATGACGCGATCGCACGAGTGCGTGATCTCGAAGCGCAAATCGCATCCGCGCGCGAAGGGCTCTCGGTGATCGAGGCGTCGCTCGTCGCGGCAGAAGCCGACATCGAGCGCGCGCGCGAACTCCTCAAGAAGACAACGATCTTCGCGCCGATCGATGGGCAAATCACCGAGTTGAATGCCGAAGCGGGCGAACTCGTCGTCGTCGGCACCATGAACAATGCTGGCACGAAGATCCTCACCGTCGCCGACCTTGGTTCTGTGCGACTGAAAGCGAAAGTCGCCGAAAGTGATGTCGCGCGTGTGTCGGCAGGTCAAGACGCAACGGTGCGCGTGAACGCCTATCGCAATCGTGATTTCAAGGGTTCGGTTGACCGCGTCGCGCTCGCGCGTGGGACCGAGCAATCGTTTGGTTCAAGTGCAGGCGGCGCGGGCAGTGGCACCGGTGGTTGGTTCAAGTGCGAGGTCAAACTCGATCTCGCGGAGGGTGAAACGCTCTTGTCGGGGCTCGCTGCGAACGTCGACATCGTCGTTGCGCGCACCGAAGGCTTGTTGATCCCGAGCCAAGCGTTGATGGAGAAGAAACTCGACGATCTTCCGCCTGAGTTCGCCTCGAGTCCGCTCGTTGATTCCGTCCGCAAGAAGGCGACCTTCGTCTTCACCATGAAGGACGGCAAGGCCAACATGGTCATCGTGCGCACGGGAGCTTCCAATCTCTCGGACACCATGATTCTCGATGGCCTCACCGAGGGCGACATGGTCATCACTGGCCCGTATCGCGTGCTTGAGCGCTTGAAGGACGGCGACAAGGTGCGCGAGGAAGTTGCGAAGGACGCCGTGAATGCAGATGGCGCAAGCGAGTCTGGCGCAGCGGAGAAGTCGGATGCCTGATCCAGGCACGACAGCCATCATCGAAGTGCGCGCGCTCACGAAGATCTATCGCGTTGGCGTCGAGACGATTCACGCGTTGCGCGGGCTTGATCTCTCGATTGCGCGCAATGAGATGGTCGCCATCATGGGTTCGTCGGGCTCGGGTAAGAGCACGCTGATGAACATGCTCGGCTGCCTCGACCGACCGACGTCGGGTGCCTATCACCTCAACGGCCGCGATGTGAGTCGCATGAACGCGCGTGAACTCGCGAATGTTCGCAACGAGGAAATCGGCTTCGTCTTTCAGAGTTTCGAACTTCTGCCGCGGCAGACGGCCCTCGAGAACGTCGAGTTACCGCTGGTGTACGCGCGCGGCGGTTGGCGTGGTCGGCGGCAGCGTGCGCTCGCGGCGCTTGACCGCGTCGGTTTGTCGAAGCGCGTCGATCACCGACCGAATCAGTTGTCCGGCGGTCAGCGGCAGCGCGTTGCGATCGCGCGGGCGATTTTGAATAACCCGTCGATTTTGCTCGCCGACGAACCCACGGGAAATCTCGACAGCCAAACCACGGTCGAGATCTTGGCGCTCTTCCGTCAGTTGCACGCCGAAGGGCAGACGGTCGTCATCGTGACGCACGAAGATGAAGTTGCCGCGCACTGTCAGCGCGTCGTGCGCCTTCGTGACGGCCGCGTCTTGAGTGATTTGCCGATTGCGCAAGACACCGCGGGGCGACACCTCCCTGCAGTGCGCGCCGCGACTGCTGAAGTCGGAGTTCCCGCGCACGCGGCGGCTCAGGCGGCGGCTCACACTGCGGCACATGCAACCGAGCAGGGCGGAGGTGAGACGTGCTGAATCCGCTTTTCTGGCTTCAAGCGATCTCGCTCGCGTTCTCGCAGATTTGGGCGAACAAGTCGCGGGCGTTTCTCACGGCGCTCGGAATCATCGTTGGCGTGGCGAGTACGACCGCGGTCATCGCGGCGCTTACGGGCCTCAAGTCGAAAGTGCTCGCGGAGTTTGAATCGGTTGGCGCAAGCAAGTTCTTCGTCTTTCCGGATCGCCCCGACAACGCGCCGCGCAACATGTACCCGTGGGAGAAGATTCTCCTCAAGCCTGCTGAGGTCCGCGCGATTCGCGACGAATGCACGCTTGTGAAAGCGGTGACGCCGATCACCGAAGTTGGACTTGATGTCGAGTCGGGCGACAAACGAATTGAGGGCATCACCATCGCAGGCATCTGGCCCGATTGGCACATGGTGCAGAATCGCTTCGTCGAAGAGGGACGGCCGTTTACGTCGATCGACGTCGACAGCGAGCGGCAAGTCTGTCTCATCAACGGCGACGCGATCAAGGAACTCGATCTGCCGGCGAATCCCGTTGGTGAAGCGATCTTGATCGGTGGCCGACGATTTCTCGTGGTCGGCATCGTCGAGACCACGCAAGCGCGCTTCTTTGGCATGAATACGTCGAGCGCGGAGATTTTCATTCCGTTCTCAGTCGCCGAGAAGATGCAAGATCGCAACTTCTTCATGCGCATCGAAGGCATGTTCACAAGCCCCGATGTTGCTGAGCAAGGCGAAGATGAAGTGCGGTTTGTGCTGCGTCGCATGCGCGGGCTTGCACCAAGCGATCCGCAGACGTTTCAAGTCGCAGCGATCGACAAATTCATCGAGCAATTCAAGGCGCTTGCGACGGGCATTACAGCGATTGCGGGCGGCATCGTGGGCATTTCGCTGCTCGTTGGCGGCATCGGCATCATGAACATCATGCTCGTTTCGGTGAGCGAGCGAACGCGTGAAATCGGCTTGCGCAAGGCGGTCGGAGCCACGCCGATGGCGATTCTGTTGCAGTTCTTGCTTGAAGCGGTCACCCTTTGCTTGGTCGGCGGATTCATCGGAATCGCGATCGGGCGTCTCGCGGCGTTTGGTTTGACGCAGATTCCTGGCGCACAACTGGAGCAAGCGGATGTTCCGTTCTGGGCGGTCGTCCTGAGTTTCGCGTTCAGCGCTGTGACAGGGATCGTGTTCGGTATGTTCCCTGCGATTAAGGCCGCGCGGCTTGATCCGATTGAGGCGTTGAGGCACGAATGACCATACGGTGCGCGACCACTTTCCTTTCTCGAACGCTCGTGGCAACATCGATCGTTTCACTGCCGCTGGTGGCCGTTGGCTGTCGCACGGGAGTCTTCGACAACGAAGATCCACGATGGCGTGTGCCGGAGGCGGAGTTGCGGCGCATCGAAGCGACCGATCCAACGGCGCAGTCGATCGAGCCGCCTGTCACGCTCGAAGATGCTGCGAAAGAGGCGCTCGCGTCGATTGCGGTTCCTGCGGCACCGACTGATGGCGTTGGACTTTCGCTCGCCGACGTGCGCGCGGCGGTGCTCGCGAACAACCTCGATTTGAAGACGATCCTCGTCGACCCTGCCATTGCGCGCGCGAATCTCTCGGCGGAAGAAGCGAAGTTCGAGGGTGTCTTCTTCGCAGAGTACGACCGCAGCAACAACAACGTCTTCGCGGATCTTGCAACGGGTGAAACACCCGATGCCGACTCGTTCGATGCGGGCTTCCGCTTGCCGCTCGCGACGGGCGGTGACATCACGATCTCGTCGCCGCTGACGCGCGGCGCGACGGGTCTCACCTTCGGCGGATCGAACGACGATTGGCTCGCGGCAGTCAGCGTTTCGATGAGTCAGCCGTTGCTGCGCGGCGCCGGAATTGATGCGAATACACATTCGATTCGCGTTTCTGCGTGGCAAGGGCAGATCACGGATACACGCACGAAACTCGAGGCAATTCGCGTCGTGGCAAACGCCGACAAGGCGTACTGGAATCTCTACTCGGCGTATCGCGAACTCAGCGTGCGACGCGCGCAATACGACGTGGCCGTTGAGCAACTCGAGCGTGCGAAGCGACGTGTTGCGCAGGGCGATGCAGCGGAGATCGAAGTCGTGCGTGCGGAGAGTGGCATCGGTCGCACGCTCGAACAGATCATCGTGGCCGATTCGAACTTGCGCATTCGCCAGCGCGCGTTGAAGCGGCTGATGAATCGCGCGGATTTGCCGGTTTCGGCCGACACGCCGGTGCGACCCGCGAGCGATCCGAATCCTGTCGGACTTAAGCTCGACGGGAATGAACTCGCCGACAAGGCTGTTGCAAACCGGATGGAAATGCTTGAGCTCGAGCTCCAACTCGCGATCGATCAGAGCGAGATCAGTTTCCGTCGCAACGCGGCGCTTCCGCTGTTTGTCCTCGACTACGGCTACAACCTGCAGGGCACGGGATCCGAGGCGAACGAGGCGTACGGAAACCTCGGAAACGACGACAGTTTTGCAGTCGGTTTGCGCGCGGAGATTCCGCTTGGAAATGAAGCGGCGGAATCGCGCGTGAATGCCGCGATTTTGCAGCGTGTGCAGCGCTTGGGTACGCGAGAAGCGCGTCGACAGGCGATACGAACCGAGGTCTACGACGCACTCGACAACTTGGCGCAGAGTTGGCAGCGCATTCTTGCGGCGCGCCTCGAGACGATTCTCGCGGCACGCACACTCGCCGCGGAAGAACGGCAGTTTGACGTCGGCCTTCGCACGAGTACTGATGTGCTCGATGCGAACGCGAGTCTTGCGGACGCGCAGAGTCGTGAAGTTGCGGCGCTTGCGAGTTACCAAGTGGCGCTCGTCGATATCGCGTTCGCGACGGGTACGTCGCTCGGTGCTGCACGCATTCGTTGGGAGCCCTTCTCGAAGGAAGAGTTGCCGGCGCTTGAGAACTTGCCTGGTGCAGAAGAACCCGACGTCCAAGGCGGTTTCCGCGAAGAAACAGAGCCGGTTGTTGAGTCGGCCATGCCGGTGAACGCGCCGAACACGACAGCCGCAGCGACCGCACCGAACGCTACGCCCGCCGCGCAGCCGTAAGTGCTTGTGCAGCGATCGCACGAATCGCGTCGGTCATGGTGGTGTCTGCTTCAAGCTCGGAGAACGCGCGCGCGAGTGCTTCGCCACGTTGGCTTGTGATGAGTTGCCCATGGCGGACAAGCGCCGCAGCAATCGTGGCCGCGTAGAGGCGCGCTGCGAGGCTGCGTTCGGCAGCCGTCGCACCCGTGGTTCGCAGCATCTTGTAGGCACTCTTGAGTTGTTCGAGCGCTTCGACCGTCGTCGTCGCGGCGACGATCGCTTCGAACGGATCGCGCGCATCGGGAACGATTTCGCGCGTGAGCCAGGTGGCGCCAGCGAGCGCGGGGGAGGTGTCGAGTTCGAACGCCCAGCGCAGTGTGTCGCCGAGTTGTGGCGATGATCCGCTGGCATGGTTCGAGGACCCGCTCATGTTGTCGTCGTGCGCTTTCGACATGGTTTTTTCGATTCAGTTGGTTAGCGGTTGACGCTTCGCCGTTCGCCAAGCAACGCAAGGAGTTCGTGCACTTCTTCGGCGACATCATTCGGGTCGTCAACGGTTGCGCGCAATTCATCCATGAGAATCGTGGCGAATCGACGCTTGGCGACGAGGAGGCGCGCCGCGCAGGTGCCTTTTTCCAAGCCAAATCGCGGTGCGATTTCGTCGTAGCCGACGGCGACGCCTTCGGTGGCAGCTTGCAACACGCGCAGGCGGAAGATCTCCCACGAGGCTTCATCGCCTGCGGCGAGGAGATCGCGTTGCAAACGTTCTGCCGCGGCGCGGATGAGTGTTGCAACGAATCGCGCGTTGAATGCGCGCTCGGGCGAATGCGCGCCGTGCTCTGCTGGTTCAAGACCATGTTCCGACATCGCGTCGATGGCGGCGATGCCGCCTTTCGGCATGCGTGTGCCAGCGGTTTTGCGGCGGTGCATGTCGGCGAGGTAGTTCCGAACGGCACCGAGGAGCAGCGTTCGAAAGCGGCCGCGTTCAGCGTTCGCCTTCTCAAGGAGATTGCGCGAGAGGAAGACGTCGCAGAGGAAGCCCTGCGTGAGATCGGTTGCCTCTTCGTGTGAGCGACCCGACGCACGGATGAACGCGTAGATCGCCGGCCACGAGCGGCGTGTGATCGCATCGAGGCTTGCCTTGGACGATGCGGAATCGCTCGCGGCGTCGCGGATGAGATCCCAGTTGGTCTGGGTGAGAGAGGGGTTCGCGCGTGGACCCATGCTGAGCAAGTTACGCACGCGGCGGGGTGCGGTGAGGGCGAGACGGAGGAAAATGGGGCAGAGGATGAGGCGGCAGATTGCGCGGACGCCGCCGATACGAGCGCGGAGCGAAGCGAAGCGCGAGAGGATGGTGTCGGACCAAACGCGACGTTTCGCGTGGCATCACCTCCGGTGATGGCGACGCGCGGTTCATGCGTCAGAGGCAACGAAGGCGGATTTGCGTGCCGTGGGTGCACGTAAATCCAGCCACTACCTCCTGCTTCGCAGGGGGGTAGTGCCACACGATACGACGATCGACGCCGACATCGATTGCTCAGGCTTCGCTGCGCTCCGCCTTCGGTCTTCTCGCGTTCGCCGCTGCGGCGGCTCACGTCACATTTGCGGTCGCCGCTGCGGCGGCGACCTTTGGTGTTGTTCACGCCAGAGCGAGCAAAGGCGGCGGTCGCGAACCAAAGGTTCGCCCCGCCGCCAGTTGCGAGCGCTCAGAACAGAACGTCATCCT
>JAIYCA010000251.1 GCA_027488265.1 Planctomycetaceae bacterium | reverse complement strand
CTCTTTCCAGCGGGTTTTCCCGCGAATTTGCCATCGCGCGGAAGCCCCGCATTCGGATCACGCCGACGCGGCCCCTTCGCCGGTCCTGAAGGACCAGCGTGGGATTCGCGGTGGCGTTCACCCGAACGTTCGCTCGGGTGTTCACCGTCATCTTCGTGCATGTCGCGTCGAGAAGCCATCACGGACAATCCCCCTGAATTCAACTTCTCGACACCGTCACGGTCTTGTAGCACTCGAGGACGTCGCCGACCTTGATGTCGTCGTAGCCCACGATCTTCATGCCGCACTCGGTACCAGCGCGCACTTCCTTCGCATCGTCCTTGAAGCGCTTGAGCTGCTCGAGACGACGATCCTTCTCGATGACGATGCCATCGCGCGTGACGCGGATCTGCGCATTGCGCTCGACCACGCCATCGGTGACATAGCAACCAGCGATTGCGCCGACCTTCGAGATCTTGAACACCTGACGCACTTCTGCGTGACCGAGGACCTCGAGCTTGAGCTCGGGTGCGAGCATGCCGCGCGCGGCCTTCGTGACGTCGTCGATGAGGTCGTAGATGACTTCGTAGAGTCGGATCTCGATACCCTTCGACTCGGCCAACTGACGAGCCTTGCCGCTCGAAGTGACGTTGAAACCAACGATGATCGCCTTCGTTGCCTCGGCGAGCGTGACGTCGGACTCGTTGATACCGCCTGCCGACGCGCTCTTGACGCTGACGACGACCTCTTCGGTCGGCAGCTTCGAAAGCATCGCCTTGAGCGCTTCGACCGAGCCCTGCACATCGCCCTTGACGACGAGCGCGAGTTCCTTGCGGCCCTGCTTCTCGAGGTGCTTGAAGATGTTGTCGAGCGTGATCTTCGGCGCCGCGAGTTCGCGCTCGCGGTCGATACGACGTCGCTCTTCCGCAGCTTCTTCCGCGGCGCGAATCGACTGCACGACGAAGGCCTTGTCGCCAGCGTCCGGCAGCTCGTCGATGCCAGAGATCGCGACAGGAGTCGAGGGGAATGCTTCGGTGATGCGCTCACCGCGATCGTTGATGATGTCACGAACGCGGCCGTAACCGCGACCGATGACGATGAAGTCGCCCTTCTTGAGCCGGCCTTCTTGCACCATCACGCGCGCCACCGGACCGCGACCTTCTTCGATCGACGCTTCGAGGACGCTACCTCGCGCCATGCCACCGAAGTCGGCCTTGAGTTCGAGGAGTTCCGCTTGGTAATCGAGCATCGCGAGGAGCTCCTCGATGCCGTCACCGCGCGTCGCGCTTGTCTTGATGACTTCCGTATCGCCGCCCCACTCCACCGGATTGAGTCCGTGCTCGGCGAGCTGGCCGAGCAAACGACGAATGTTCGGCTCGGTCGCATCAGGGCGATCGATCTTGTTCATCGCGACCACGATCGGAACGCCCGCCGCCTTCGCGTGCTGGATCGATTCGATCGTTTGCGGCATGACGCCGTCAACCGCCGAAACGACGAGCACGACGATGTCGGTCACCTTCGCGCCGCGCGCACGCATCGACGTGAACGCTTCGTGGCCCGGCGTATCGATGAACGTCACCATGCGATCGACATCGCCCGACTTCACTGGCACGCAGAACGCACGGGTCGACTGGGTGATACCACCCGCTTCGCCCGCCGCGATATTCGTCTTGCGAATCCGGTCGAGCAAGCTTGTCTTACCGTGGTCGACGTGACCGAGGATGGTCACGATCGGCGCGCGGCGACGCTCGTCGACGCGCTCGCGATCCTTGAAGCGCTCTTCGATGATCTCAGCCGCAGACTTCGCTTCATCGACGATGAGGTCGATCTCGAAGTCCATCATGATTTCAATCGCCTTCTCGCGATCGATGGCGCTGTTGATCGTCGCCATCGTTCCGCCGAGGAAGAGCTTCTTGATGATGTCGGTCGCCTTGATGCCCGTGGCGGCCGAGAGTTCTTTGATCGTCAGCGGCTCAGCAACGTGAATCTGTTGCACTTCACCGGGCTTCCGCTCGGTGCGTTGTCCACCGCCACCCATACCGCCGCCCATCGGTCGACCCGACGGCGTACGGTGCGAGGACATAAAGCCCTTCGCCGCATCGAGACGCGCCTTGCGGTCGCGAATGTCCTGCGCGCCAAACTCGATGCGTGCCGATTCGCCCGCACGACCGGAACGAGAAGAAGACCCGACACCTCGGCCGCGAGCGCCACCTGCGGCACCACCCGCGCCGCCAGTGCGTCCCATCGGTCCGCGCGCGCCACCCACGCCACCAGGTCCGGCAGTGCCTGGACCCGTGCGACGCATTGGCGGTGGCGTTGGAAGATTGTCTGCTTGCTCAACGCGGATGACTTGCGGACCCGCGAGTCGCGTCTTCTCTTTGTTCGTCAGTTGCTGACCCGCTGGGCCAACGATTGACGGCCGCGAAGGCACGTTCATGACGGGCTTCGCGCCGGACGTGTCGGTGAGCGACGATGGCGGCGGCGGCGGTGCTGTGATCACGCGACGCGCCACAGGAGCCGTTGGCGTCGCTGGAGCTTGCGGCGGCCTTCCACCGGTTCCGTCAAGCCGCGGTTGAGGACGTGCACTCAAACCAGCGGGAATGCGATACGCCGGAGGCGTTGCGGTTGGTGGCGTCGTCGACCCCGCGCCCGCAGTTGGTGCGGTTGGTGCCGCCGGGACCGCAGTCGAGGAACTTGGAACAACCGAAGCACCCGCCGGTGATTTTGCAGCGGCGGAGGTTTCAGCGGGTGTTTCGATCGTCGTCGACTCGTCGCGCTTCGCGGTTGCCGAGGGAGACGTTGCTGAAGAGGCTGCTGAAGAGGTTGCAGTCGTCGCTGAAACAGCGGACGCGGTTGGTGCTGCAGCGGAACCTGCGGCGGCGCCTGCCTGACCGGCGGTCGACGGAGTCGTGCCCGTCACGGTAGAACCAGAAGTACCGAAGTCCTTGCCTGCGGATGGAACAGACTCTTCACCCGCCTGCTTTGTCGCAGGCTTCGCGGCAACCGGCATCGCGGGCTTTGCGACAGACGCCGAGTCGTCCGCAGATACGGCGGTCTTGCGTGTCGCACGCTTCGCGATCGCAGGCGCTGCGTCACTTGCCGACGATGTGGTGTCCGCCGAACCTTCGCCCGTGCCGACCGACGACTTCGAGGTGCTCTTCGCCGTCGATTTTGTGGTTCCAGCGGCTGAAGACTTCGCCGCCGACGACGACTTGGTCGAACTTGCCGCGGAGGACTCGCTCGAAACCTGTTCCCTCGAAACCTGCTCTCTCGAATCTTGCTCAGAGGAGCCCGACTCGACTTCGGTAGCGTCAGCGACTGCAGTCGCCGTTGCGGCCGCGCCCCCTGCATTCGCAAACCACTCGCGGATCGTCAGCGCAAGGCCGATCGACACTGGCGAAAGATGGGTTGCGATATCGGGAATCTCTTCGGCCTGGCAACGCGCGACGATGTCCTTGGAACTCACACCGAGTTCCTTGGCAAGCTGATGCACCTTCAGCGGGGCGGGTTTCTTCGACAAGCAGTCCTCCTAAAGCCCATTTCACCTGAGCGCTCAGTACACCCTGAGCAACTTCACACTCTCACGACGCTCGGCGCCACGCATGTGGCGAGCGAGCACGAACTCATCCCACACGATCAACCATTCGCACGGCCGGAGCGGTGCGCGCCGAGGATCGAATCCGCAGCGCTTTCCGCGTCGGCATCGGGTTCTGCGCCCGAGCCTTCGGAGCTCTGCGTCGTTCCCAAGATTGCTTCGGTCGCGGCCGCGTCTTCCGCCGCACGCGCCGCAGCTTCCGCTTGCTCGCGCTCGCGTTCCACTTCAACCTCACGTGCGCGATTCGACGCCGACGCACACATGATGTCTGCGAGCTCGTCTGAAATTTCGAGCTCTTCCATCAGCATTTGAGGCCCGATTTCCTCGACGTCGAACACGCTGATCATGCCGAGCGCGCCCAGCTTGTCGAGCATTTCGTCATTGACGCCTTCGATCGGACGCAGGGTTTCCTGCAGGATTTCGAGGCCCTTCGCGAATTCGACCGGCGTCAGGATGTCAATGTCCCAACCCGTCAGTCGCGCCGCGAGGCGGACGTTCTGACCGCGCTTACCAATCGCAAGCGAAAGTTGATCTTCACGCACAATGATCGTGGCGCGGCCGAGTTCGAAGCAGAGGCTGACTTCCTCGACCGCCGCTGGACGCACCGCGTTCGAGATGAGCACTTGGCTCGACTCGTTCCAGAGCACGATGTCGATCTTCTCGCCGTTCACTTCGTCGACGATGTTGCGAATACGGCTGCCACGGACACCGATGCAGGCGCCCTTCGCATCGACCTTCGAGTCGACGCTCGCGACCGCGACCTTGCAGCGTTGGCCAGGCTCACGCGCAAGCGCCTTGATTTCGATGACGCGCTCAGCGACTTCCGGAACTTCAGCCTCAAAGAGGCGACGGATGAAGTCGGGATTCGCGCGGGAGAGAATGATCTTGACTTGGCTTCCGGCGTCGCGCACGTCGAGCACGAGGCAGCGAATGCGGTCGCCGGGCTTGAACATCTCGCCCGGAATCTGCTCGGACTTCGGCATGAACGCCTCGGCGCGATCGACTTGCACGATCAGCGCAGGACCTTCTTGGCGCACAACGGTGCCCGCCACGATTTCGCCTTGCTTCTTCGCGAATTCTTCCATCAGCGCGTTCCGCTCATCTTCGCGGAACTTCTGAATCATCACTTGCTTTGCGGTCTGCGCAGGAATGCGGCCGAGACGCTCGATCGGGATCATCTCGCGATCCACAATCTCGCCCTCTTCATTCATGATGTTTCGCCAGATCGTGATCTTGCCTGTGAGGCGGTCCATCTCGCAGCCGAATTCTTCGGTGTCGAGCGAGTCGAAGTGCTTGCGTGCAGCACTGATCATCGCCATCTCAAGATCGCGGAAGAGATGCTCGCGGTCGATGTTCCGGTCGCGTGCGATCGAGTCGAGGATGCGAAGAGTTTCAGCGTTCATGGCGAGGTGACCTTTGAGACCTTTCTCTGACGTGCGCGCGAGTGCCTTCAAGATGCGGCAGCCGCGAGCGAGATTGTTCCGCAACATGTGCTGCGGCTGGGTTGTCCCGCAGCAAGCGCTGCGGTTTGGTTGTCCCGCGGCGACTGCCGCGGTTGAGATGTTGTGCGCGCGCCCTCGTTTTGGCCGACGTTTTGACCGACGTTTTGGCCGACGTTTTGGCCGACGTTTTGGCCGACTCCGCCCTGCACG
>JAIYCA010000170.1 GCA_027488265.1 Planctomycetaceae bacterium | reverse complement strand
GGCCCCGGCACTTTCGGCGCAGCATTCCCGCCTGGCCCTCGCATGCCACCGCGGCCGCGCCCACCTTGCGGTGTCTTCTGGAGTTCGGCGCGCGCGGCGTCGCGTTCAGCTCCTTCGAGTCGACCGTTCTCGTCCTTGTCGAAGTCCTTCAGGATCTCGCGCGTCGGGGCATTCGGTCCGCCCGGACCAAATCCCGGCCCGCCTGGTCCGTCAAACCCCGGCAGTCCATTTGGTGGAGGGCCATCAGGAAACTCACCTTCGGGCGGCGGCAACTGCGCGAACGCCTGTGATGCGATCACAAGCGAAAGCGAGGTGAACCTAAGCATCCGCGGCAAGAAAGTCGCTGTCAGCGTGTTGGTCGTGAGCGAAGTTGGCATGCGGTGTCCCATGGGTCGGCTCGTTGCGTGCACAAACGCACGCGGGGACAACGCATGTCGCAGAACTCGGCCGATCTTCGCGATTCGGGCGATCCTTGCGATTCAGCCGATCCTTGAGAATCAGCCAATCTTCGCGATTCCACCCATGTATCCGCGGAGTGCCTCGGGGATCACGACGCTGCCATCCGCCTGTTGGTGCATTTCAAGGAGTGGAATCAGGACACGCGGGCTCGCAGCAACCGTGTTGTTGAGCGCGTAGGCGAAGCGCGTTTTTCCGTCCGCGTCCTTGTAGCGGAGGTTGAGGCGTCGGCACTGGAAGTCGTTGAGGCGGCTCGCGGAGTGCGTCTCGCCGAACTCACCGGTCGGCGCGCCGTCCTTGCCAACATCACCGCGACCTGGCATCCAACTCTCGATATCGATCATGTCCTCGTTCTTGACGCCGAGATCGCCCGAGCAGCATTGCAGCAGGCGATACGCGAGGCCAAGCGACTGGAGGATCATCTCGACCGACTCGATCATCTGCTTGTGCCACGCGCGGCTTTCGGCATCGTCGGCCTTGCACACCACAACTTGCTCGACCTTGTCGAACTGGTGAATGCGGTAAAGCCCGGCCGTGTCCTTGCCCGCAGCGCCTGCCTCGCGACGGAAGCAGGTCGACACCGTGCAGTACTTCAGCGGCAATTGCTCGTGCGAGAGAATTTCATCCGCATGAAGGCCCATCAGGCCGACTTCGCCCGTACCCGTGAGGTAGAGGTCGTGGCCCGAGCCGCGCTTCGATTCCTCGATGTGGTAGGCCTGCTCGCGACCTGCGGGGAAGAAGCCCGTGCCCACCATGCACTCTTCCTTCACGATGACGGGAATACCCATCGGGCTAAATCCGCGCTTGTCGGCCATGAAGTCGACGGCGTAACGGAGCACGGCCTGATGCAGGCGCATGCCGAGACCCGTGAGCACATAGTGGCGCGTGCCCGACATCTTCACGCCGCGTTCGAAGTCGACGAGGCCGTGCATCTTCACGAGCTCGAGATGCGTGCGCGGCTTGAACCCGCGGTTCTCCGCGAAGGTCTTCGTGAAGTCCCATCCAGCAGGAGCCCAACGACGGATCTCCTTGTTGTCTTCGCTGCCTTTGCCCTTTGGAACATCAGCTGCCGGCGGCTGCGGAACCTGCAGCCACAGTGCCTTGAACTCAGGCTCAATCGCCGCGAGATGGCGCTCTTCTTCGGTGACCTGCGCCTTGAGTTCGGATGGCCGCGCTTCGAGCGACGCGATCTCCATTTCAAGACGATCCTTCTCATCGCCCGCAGCTGCCTTGAGTTTCCCCTTGAGTTGGCCGATTTTCGGGCCAATCTCTTTCGAAATCCGATTCTGCTCGCTGCGTGCGGTTTCAAGTCGCGTGACGATCGCACGACGACCTTCGTCGAGCGCGAGAAGCCGATCGATATCGACATCCATGCACTTGTCGCGGGTGCCGTTGCGGTACTTGTCGGGATTTTCGCGGAGGTCCTTCAGGTCGATCATGGCGGGCGGAAGATACCGCAGATTTCCGTTGCTCGACGAAGGCCGAGTACGCCAAAGCGAGCAAGTTGCGAAGCAGGTTGCAAGCGCTCAAGCCAGATCAAGCGCGGTACGACGGCGGCGCCGCCCAACGCATCTTCGAACGCAGCGCATCCCAGTAACGATTCGACGGATTCGCCACGAATTTTGCATGGAGCGCGTTGCGGCGCACGATCACGCGATCACCGCGCCCGACCGGAATGAACCGTTGTCCGTCGAGCACGACGCAGGTTCCCTCGTTCACGCGACGAAGTCCGAAGGAAATCGTTTCGTGGGCACCGACGACGACCGGTCGAAACGCGAGGCTTTGCGCGCAAATCGGGGTGATCGTGATGCCCGCAACATCGGGGTGCACGATCGGACCGCCGGCGCTAGCGCTGTAGGCAGTCGAACCCGTCGGCGTGGCGATGATCACGCCATCGCCTGTGATGTCGACGCCTTCATGGTCCTCATCGACCGACATGGAGAGTTCAATCATGCGATGCGGCGTACCTGCGGTGATGACCGCATCGTTGATTGCAACGCCAACCTCACGTTCGCCGTTCACGCGCGCAACTTCAATCGAGAGCAGCATGCGCTCGCGCAGCGCCGGCGTCGCGCCGAAGACCAGCGGCGCGTGCTTCTCAAGATCCGCGACATCAAACTCCGCGAGAAACCCGAGTCGTCCAGCGTTGACACCGACGATCGGCGCGCCGCGTGCCACGAGACGGCGCGTTTCGCCGATGAGCGTTCCATCGCCACCAACAACGACTGCGAGATCAAACGCAAGCGCGCTCGGAAGTGGTTCGTCGCCCGACGGAATCTCCTCAACAGCGCCGTGTCGCGCGAGCAACGGACGAATTGCATCAGCGGTGCGCGCGGCTTCGGGCTTTGAGCGATGGGCGATGAGCAGAATGTTTGGCATGCTGAAAGCCTCGCGCGATTGTCAACTCACAAGTCCCTTGGTCAGACGCATGAACGCGGTCTCAAGACTGATTTGTTCAGGCTGCAGGCGTGCAAGTCGGAAGCCTTGTGCAAGCAGTCGCGCGGCGAGTTCGCTCGCAGCGATTTCCGCGTTCGGTTCGAGAATGACGTCAATGCGCTGGCCGCCTTCTTCCAACGCGATTTCAACGCGCGCCACGCCGCGCACGCCGCGCAAGAGTTGTGCAGCCTCTTCGGGCCGCGCCTCGACTTGAATCTGCACGACCTTTCCGACCTTCGCGCGCTGCATCAATTCGGCAACGGGGCCTGCGAAGACCAGCTTGCCTTGTTCGATCACGCCGACGGCATTACAGAGGTCAGCGAGTTCGTAGAGAATGTGCGACGAAATCAGAATGGTCTTACCGATCCGGCGAAGCTCCTTGAGGAGTTCGCGCATTTCGATGCGCGCGCGTGGATCGAGACCAGAGCTCGGTTCGTCCATCAGCAAAACCTTCGGATCGTGGATCAGAACGCGCGCCACTGCGAGACGCTGCTGCATGCCGCGCGAAAGTCCATTCACTTCACTCTCCGTCTTATGCGTGAGATCCGTGAGCGCGAGCACTTCGGAAATCGTCTTCTCGCGCCGCGACGCAGGCACGGCGTAGCACGCCGCGAAAAACTCGAGGTATTCCGTCACCGTCATGTCTTGATACGCGCCCATGAAGTCGGGGACGTACCCAATCAGCGGGCGAATCAGGTGATTTTGGTAACCAACAACCTTGCCATCGATGCGAGCTTCGCCCCACGTCGG
>JAIYCA010000402.1 GCA_027488265.1 Planctomycetaceae bacterium | reverse complement strand
GGGCTTGAGATACTTGGCTGCAAGGGGCTCGATCCGCGCGCCCTTGCCGAGTGGATCCTCGCTGACAACCTTCCCGTGCGGCAACAAACCCAGTTGCACAAGTTGATTTGGGATCCAGGCACGCGCGGCGTGTGAGTGGCCATGCGGTGGGAGCGCGAAGACAACAA
This sequence comes from Planctomycetaceae bacterium, assembly GCA_027488265.1. Classification (GTDB taxonomy): domain Bacteria; phylum Planctomycetota; class Phycisphaerae; order Phycisphaerales; family SM1A02; genus QWPT01. Next base: position 18,834 of record JAIYCA010000402.1, on the reverse strand, counting down.
GCCGTTTGCTTGCGCGTCTGGGTTGTGCATGCCCAAAAGTGACAACCCAGTCGCTTGCGCGACTGGGTTGTGAATGCCCAGAAGAGGACTCGAACCTCCAAGGTTGTTACACCACCAGCACCTCAAGCTGGCGCGTCTGCCAATTCCGCCACCTGGGCAGGTGGACCCATTCGACGCGAATCGTTGGGGGATGGAGAAGATAGCCGAAGGATTGGCAATCGGCAAGCCCTTCGAAGCGATCGATTCAGAGAGGGCTGCGGGAAAAAGAACACCGGGCCCGTTTCCGGGCCCGGTGCGAGAGTGACTTATCGAGCGTGGTTTAGATGCCCCACTGGCCGAGCAGAATCGCGAGGTCCGTAGCCTCGACGCTTCCGTCGCCGTTGATGTCGCCAACGCCGTTCACGCCCCAGTTGCTCAGCAAGATGGCGAGGTCAGCAGCGTCGATCGAGCCGTCACCGTTGAGGTCGGCGGGGTTTCCGCAGGCGACGGTCTTCATACGAACCTCGTCCACCGCGGCTTCGATGAGCGAGCCCGGTCCAACGTCGTCTGCAATGAAGCGGACCTTGACTTGCGCAGTCGGCGTGACGAAGTCGGACACAAGGAACTCCTTGAAGATCCAGCCACCGTTCACCTCGGGGCCCGTTGGGCCGACGGTTTCAAGCGCCGTCCAAGTTGCGCCGTTGTTGTTCGAGATCTGCACGCGGAACGTGTCTGCATTCGGTGAGCCGCCCTGTTGGTTGGAGTACCAGCGGAAGTAGCTGATGTACGCCGCGCCACCGGAAGCATCCATGGTTGGCGAGGTCAACGTCGTGAAGCCACCGTCGACGTCGGCCTGACCGATGGTGCCGCCCACGGCGCCTTGACCCGTGAAGAAGCAGTTCACACCAGGGTTCGCGGTGACGTCGATCTCAGGTTGGACCTGGATCGTTCCGTTGGTGGTGCCGATCGGATCTCCGCGCGTCCAGAGACCCGCGGTTGCAGTATCGCCGGCCGTCGAGAGCGTCCAACCAAGAGCGGTTTCGACCGTATCCACAAACACCTCGTCAAGACCGGTTGCAGCCACTGCGGCGAAGAAGCTCGCAGGTGCGTCGACTGGGTCGTTGACAACCGCACCCGACGTGGCATTCGCCGAGACGTAGTACTGAATCGTCGAGCCGCATGGAGCAGAGGGCAGCGTGGCGCGGTAGCTGTTTGCGCCGAGCGAAGTCACGCTTGCTTGCGTGAAGGTACCGGGTGGACCGATGCGATAGAAGAACTTACCCGAACCGGCGGCTGGCGTACCAGCAACGGCAGACACGTTGAAGTCGATCGTCGCGCCACCAGCCGGCGACACGAAGTCCGGTTGGCCCGATGGGAACGAGAACCCGATCAGTTGCAGCGCGGGGCCAGGCATCGCGTGCAGTGTGAACGCGTTGTTGATGTCCGCGTAGTTTGGCGTGCCGTTTGCAATGTTGCTGTCGTTGTCGTCGAGCGTGAGGAAGTCGATGGTGATGTCTGGCGCGATCCCCGTACCGTTGTGCAAGAGGACTGAGTCGATCGCGAGACTTGCGAGGGTCGTGCGATAGGTGGCAGGTTGGCTCAGCAACAAGTTCTCGCGGAGATCCCACAAGCAACCCGAGATCAGCTGGCCACAGGAGTGAATCGCGACGCCGCAGCTCGAGCAGCCGGTCGCGAGGTATTGGCAGGTGTTGTCTGCGTTGCGGATGCCGGTGGAGCAAGTCTGGAACCCGACAGCGAGTCGTGGCTCATCGAGCACAAGGACGCTGCAGATGTCGCCGAAGCCTTCGCCGTATTCGCCTTGGCCGGAGCCAGCGCGGTTCACAAGGTGGTGTCCATACTCGTGGTGCACAACCGCAGCGAACGCGGTGTTGTTGCAGCCGCCGCCGGATGGGTAGAAGTTGATCGAGGTCCCGTTGTAGAACGCGTTGCACGTTCCGGCGACTTGCACGTTGATCGGCCAGTTGGTTTGCGTTCCGATCGAGGGGAACGAGGGGTTCGCAGCGAGTGCAAGGTCGCGAATCTTGTTCGCGTGGATGTACGCGTTCACTTCGGCGAGTTGATCTTCCGCGGTGTTCGCCGCGTTGTGGACGAAGCTCAGCGCGCCGCCCGCGCTCGAGAGCGCGATCGAGCCAACCGAGCCATTGGCGACATCGTTGACGCCGAACCACTGCCCGCTCACCACCGAGGTGAAACTCGTGCTCGTGCTAATGTTTGGAATGGTGAGCGTTCCGGCGGCGTTTGCGTAGAGGGTCGTGGTGCCGTACGTGATGCGCGCGTAGGGGAGTGGCTGTGCGACTTCGGTGTTGCAGGCACCGGCTGCGGAACCGGTCGTCGCAAGGCCTGTGACGGTGACGTTCACGTCGGCGTTCAGCACCTGATCTTCTTGGAAGAGGATGCGGCCAGTCGCGCTATCAACGACGTAGAGCATGCGCTGATAGAGCCCACGGTCGAAAACCCCGGTACCCGTCACGATGAACTTGACGGCAACGCGTGCCTCTGTAGCGGGAGCGTTGTCGTAACCGGCCCAGATGACTTGCTCCGCATCGGAGACCGTCGCGCCAGGACCAAACTGGTTCAGCGCCGAACGCGTCGCCTTCTTGAGGTCAAGCTTGGATGGCGCGATCGGTCGCACCTTCGTGTTGCCAACGAGAGCACTGACATCGCGCAGTTGGTTGGAGACGAGAACGAGTGGGTAGCCGGGCTCGTTGCGCACGAGGCAGCGGACGTCGCCGCGGAACACCGGAACGCCGTTCAGGTGCTGTGTGTAGCCCACGAGCGAAAAGCGATACGCGTCTTCTTCCGCGCGATAGCCCATCGGGAGCACGTGCGTGCCATCACCGTTCGGACCGATCGGCATGAGTTGGTTGAACGAGCTGCCAAACATCGCAGCGTGCGCTTGGAGGAAACGCTCCGCGCTATCCACCGCGTTGATGCCCGAGGAGAACGCCTTGCCGTAGACGCGGGTGATCACGCCATCGAGGATGAACGTGCCAGTTTGCGGATGCGCTTCGAGGAAGAGGGCGCGAGCGAGGGCCGCGGGCTGGCCACCAAGGGTGACCTCTGCGCCGGAGATCTCGACTCCGCCACTCTGGGTGCTATTCGGCCCAACTTGCGCCGAGAGCGTGGTGGAGAGGGCGAGCGCGGCGATGACCGCCGATGAGATAGTTGAGGAGAGGGACGTCCTAAAGTCGCAGTTACGCATCGAAACTCCTGATCACGAGCAAGGACTCACTACACATCTACCGCGTGTACGCGGCAGCAAAAACCCATTCACGGGTCGTCAGCGAACGCTCGTCACCACGACCTCCGCGCTTTCTCGACACCTCGAGAGATGCGCAGATGAGATGTGGTCGGCTACGCCGCCAAGGACCATCGAAGTTCGCCTGAACCAGGGGACATGGTTTAGACAGACAAACAAACGCGCCGAAGGGGGCGTGCTTGCGTTATCTTGATGCTCTTTCGTCGCGGAAACGAAGTCGATCCTCAAAAAGAGAGACTTTCCATCATGTTGCCCCGCTTGTTGCGGACGCGATCCGCCGAACCCAAAGGTGGGGCATCAGTTTTGGGACTGTCTCGAGATGAGCATGCGCCCTCACCCGGGGACATTGGGACTCTCGGTAGGCTCTCAGCGTTCGCGCTGAGGAGTTTGTCTTGACGGCTCGCCGATCTTGGGTCGAGAGACCATGCTTCGCGCGCTTTGGATCGGGAAGAGTGTGGGTTGGGAAGGGATTGGTGCATGCAAGATGGCAAAATCACGCAAGGACAAGTCTGAAGATCGCGAGCCGGTGATCGAGAATCGGAAGTCGCGCCATGACTATGCCATCGCCGAGACGCTTGAGTGCGGCATCCAACTCGTTGGAACAGAGGTCAAGAGTCTTCGGAACGGGCAAGCGAGCCTTTCAGAGGGCTGGGTGCGGGCGGATGGTGATCCGCCGCAGTGGACGTTGGTCAACGTCACGATCGCCGAGTACCCGCCAGCGGGCGTGCATCGACAGCATGTTCCGAATCGTCCCCGACGGCTTCTTGCGCACGCACGCGAGATTGCAAAGTTTGTGACCGAGGCGAAGACCCGTGGCGCGACGATTGTGCCGCTCAAGATTTACTGGGTGAAGGGGCGCGCGAAGTTGCTCGTGGGCATTGGCGTCGGCAAGAAGGCGCACGACAAGCGCCAAGACATCGCCAAGCGCGAAGATCGCCGCGACATGGATCGCGCGATGAGTCGACGACGTTGACGTGAGGTTCTTGGGCGCTCGTTTTTTGAGCGCTCGCAACCTGCTTCGCAACTTGCTCGCTCTGGCGTGATCACGAGCAACGCCCCAGTGCCCTGAGGATTCACTCCGAAGGGCACAACCAGAGGGAGCCGCCGCAGCGGCGACCGCAAGAGTCACGTTCGCCGCCGCAGCGGCGACTGCGCGAATTACGTCACCGGAATGACTTTGCCGTTGTCTTCGTCGCGATCGCCTGCGGCGCATGCCACCACGATCGCAGCGACCGCTTCAGGTGCAAGCGCCTTTGAGCGCGGGATGACGCTCTCAGGGAAATTGCGACGCAACATGTCGGTTTCAACCGCGCCCGGATTGATCGCGAACGCCTTGACGCCGATCGCCTTCCCCTCAACTTTCATCGAACGCACGAAACTATCCGCGGCCGACTTACTCGCGGCATACGCGAAGAAACCAGGGAACGGGTCGAGCGTGCCGATCGTCGAAACGATGACCACGCGTCCCGAACGCTGACGCTTGAAGATTGGCCACGCGCGAAGAATCGGAAACGCCTTTCCGAAAGTGTTCACGAAGAATGCTTCTTCGAGGGTTGCCTCGGTGGTTTGCTCGATCGAGACTTTCGGAGCTGTACCGGCGGCGAGCACGAGCGCATCAAGTCGTCCATAGGCTTCTGCCACGCGATTCACCGCTTCATAGGCGCGCTCGCTGTCGGCGACGTCCGCCGAAATCGAAAGATGCCGCGTCGGTTCGCACATCGACGCGCGCACAGCTTCGAGCATGTCGTACCGGCGCCCGACGAGCGCCACCGAGTAGCCGCGCTCTGCAAGCATGCGCGCTGCCGCCGCGCCGATGCCGCTACCGGCACCCGTGACCAACGCGACTTTCGACTCTGTGTGAGTTTCCGATGAAGCAGAAGATTGCATGCGCCGCCCTTCGCCTTCACTGCGGCTTCCGATGCACTCTTTCAGCCGAAGAGCCGAGCGAGATCGTTGTAGAACGTCAGCAAGAAGAGTCCGGCGACGAGCGCGATGCCAGCCATGGCGGCTGCATTCTGGAACGCGATCGATGGCGGGCGCCCGCGGAACTTCTCGTACAACAGGAAGAGGAAGAGTCCGCCGTCTGCGATCGGAATCGGGAGCAGATTGACCACCGCCAGATTCACGCTGATCAACGCGAGGAAGAAGAGCATGAACATGAAGCCCTCGCTCGCGACCTGCGTTCCGGTGTGCAGAATGCCGACGGGTCCTTGAAGTTGATCGACGCCAACAGAACCGCGGCTCACGCGATCAATCGTGAGGAAGACCTGTTCGACCATCGTGACGGTTTGACGGAAACCCATCGCGATCGCCTTGAGCGGGTCGCCGTTCGCGGTGAGCACGGTCCACTCCGGATCGAAAAGCACTTCGGGAATGGGGAATTCTGCACCGAGGCTTCGAATGCCGGCGAGATCCTCGGCGGTCAGCGTGGTGCGCACAGTATTCGGCGTCGCTTCCGGCGAGGGATCACGGAACGCAAGCACAATCTCGCGTGACTCGCCTTCCTTGGCAGCGTGCGCGATCGCGCCGATTTTCCTACGAAGCTCGGCGAAGTTCGCGACTGGCGCGCCATCGATCGAGAGCACTGTCGCAAGCGGCATGGACTGCACTGACTTCGCTGCGGTGTCTGTCGCGTTGCCATCGGCGTCAAAGCGCGCGGGAATGGCGCGCGCGAGAAGCGGGAGGTCCACCGCAGGGCCGAGATAGATGCCGACACGACCCTTCGCGTCGGTGCGAACATCGACCGCGACTTCAGCACCGTCGCGCCAAAGCAGCGCGGGCAGTGTCGCGTTCGGCGCCGCGCGGAACGTGCGCATGAGTTCCGACGTGCGGGGGCCGTAGGTCGAACCAACGCGCAGGAAGACATCGCCTTCGCGCAGGGTGGCCGCGTTCAGACTTTCAGGGACCACACCGTCGACGCGCGCAAGTGGTACGAATCCGGCGATCCCCGCGTCGACTGCGGGCACAAAATCCGCGCTCGGCGCCTCGCCGCTTTCCTGCTTCGGCCGCGCTTCGGACGCGATCAAATCGAGGTTCGGCTCGGGCGTGATGTGCACCGTCACGCGATTGCGGGTGCTCAACGCGGCTGCCTGCGACTCGCTCGAACCTTGTGGAGTCGGCAATTCAAACTCAAGTGCGAGCGCGGCGGCATCGTGTGATGCCAACTTCGCACGCGTCACTTCGACGGCGTTCGCGAAGTTCGTAACAGGTTCGCCATCGATCGCGACGAGTGTCGCGCCTGGGCCGACGCCGGCTTCCGCGAGTTTGGGACTGACTCGCGCGAGCGCACGCACAACCACGTCGCGCGACGCGGCAACATCGGTGAGTGCGAGGCTTCGTGACGGCGTGACACCGAGCGAGAGTAAGCCAGTCGATGGATCTTTCTCGGGTGTTGCGACGAAGGCAATCAGTTGGTTGCCACGCTCGATCACGAGATTGAGAGGCTCATCAGGCTTTGCCATCGCAGCGGCAACGCGCACATCGATGAACGTCGCGACAGGGTCGCCATCAATCGAAACAATGCGATCGCCTGGCTGAAGACCGACCTTGACTGACGTGCCTGGGGCAGGAATCGGATCCGCGCGCGCCGCACTGCTATCAGGTTGTACGAAGCCAACCGCGGGAGCGGGGAAGCGCACACCAACAAGAAATGCAACGAGGAAGAGCACAATCGCAAGCGCGAGATTCGCGGTGATACCCGCGAGAATCACCACGCCGCGTCGGAAGATCGGCGCCTTCCCGAAACTGCGCGAATCTTCGCTCGTGGCACCTGGGTTCCCGTCTTCTTGGCCGAGCATCCGAACATAGCCGCCGAGCGGAAGCGCGCGAAACGAGTACTCGGTTTCACCAAGGCCGAAGGATTCGCGCTCGGCGTCGCTCATCTCAATCGGTCGACGTCCGTGCTTGCGCACCACGCGCGCGTCGGCGGATCCGAGACAGAACCCAACGCCGCGGCGGTAACTCGCGATGCACGGTCCCATGCCAATCGCAAATCCATCGGCCCGAATCCCCGCCCACTTCGCGGCGAGAAAGTGCCCGAGTTCGTGGATGAAGATCAGGAAGCCGAAGCCAAGAAGAACGAGGAGAAAGCCTGAGAAGGAGCTCACGCGCGCATACTACGCCTTCGCGATCGTGGCGGTTTGGCCGCGCGCCGTGTTCGAAGCGAGATCTTCACGGCGCGCGACGGCTGTTGCGGCGCGCATCCGCGCGCGACGGTCGGCGGCGAGGACATCTTCGAGCGACGTGATCGGACGAACGGGCTCGGCGTCGAGCGTTTCGCGCACGATCTCGGGAATCGCGAGAAACGGAATGCGACGTGCGAGGAATGCCTCGACGGCGACTTCGTTTGCGGCGTTGAAGGTCGCGCCAGCATCACCGCCCGCTTCGATCACCCGATGGGCGAGAAGAATCGCGGGGAAGCGCTCAGTATCAACCGGCTCAAAATCGAGCGAGCGCAGCGAGGAGAAGTCGAGTTTGCGTGACGGGCCGTCGAATCGCTCGGGGTCGCACAGCGCTTGTTGGATCGGCGTGCGCATGTCGGGTGGCGAAAGTTGCGCGAGCACGGATCCATCGAGGTACTCGACGAAGCCGTGGACGATCGACTGCGGATGCACGATCGCGTCGATGCGCCCACTTTCGAGGCCGAAAAGCCAGTGCGCCTCGATCAATTCGAGCGCCTTGTTCATCAGTGACGCGCTGTCGACGGTCACCTTCGGTCCCATGCGCCACGTCGGATGTGCGAGTGCGTCGTCGACCGTCACATTCGCCATTTCGTCGCGCGAACGACGTCGGAACGGTCCGCCGCTCGCAGTGAGTACGACGCGCCGCACTTCATCCATCGAGGTTGAGGACTTCAAACACTGAAAGAGCGCGTTGTGCTCGCTGTCGACGGGGATGATGCGCACGCCCGCTCGCTGCGCAGCAGGCATGACGATCGCACCCGCCGCGACGAGCGCTTCTTTATTCGCAAGCGCAATGTCGCATCCGCGGGCAATCGCGGTGAGCACGGGTTCAATGCCGGCTGCACCGACCATCGACGCGAGCACGAGATCGCCCGGTTGCGCGTGCCGCTCGAGGAGTTCGCACGCGGCGCGCGCGCCGCGAAGAAGTTCCACGTTCGCAGGCACCATGACTTCTACGCTTGGATCGGCGATCGCAATGGCGCGAACACCGAACTCACGCGCGGCTTCGAGGAGGAGCGCGCCGTTCTTCGCCGCGGCAAGGCCAACGACTTCAAACTGCGGAGGCAGCTTCTTTGCCGTGAAGTCGCGCGAGCCGTGCGAATCGACAGACGAATCGCCAAGCGCCCGCGAACGCTGTCGCGCGAAGTCACGCACGACATCAAGGGCGCTCGTGCCGATGGAGCCAGTTGCGCCGAGGATGAAGAGTCGCCGAGGCATGTGCGATGCGTGGGTTTCTTGAAGCGACCGACCGGTTGAACTCACTCGTCACCGCCGCCCGACGGGCGCTCACCCGGCGAGAGTTTGCGCACGCGGCCGCCGTAGAGCGAGCGCGGCTTTGGTGGAACGGGCTTCGCGTCCGATGGGCGCGACTCGTTTCCAGAAGGAGCGGCGGAAGCGGGGGACGCGGCTGTGGAGGAAGCTGGGGACGACGATGGTGCGTCGCTACGGTTGCGGTCGCGATTCTTGCCGCGCTGACCACCGCGCTGACCACCGCGGTTTTGTTCGCGGCCCTGATCACGGCCCTGATTGCGATTTTGGTCGCGACCTCGATCACGGCCTTGCTCACGACCTTGATCACGGCCTTGATCACGGCCTTGATCACGGCCTTGATCACGGCCTTGCTCACGGCCTTGCTCACGACTTCCGCCGCGCTTGTCGCGTTGTTCGCCGCTTGTCGAAGCCGAAGACGCGGAAGTGGATGGCGCACGGCCATTCTCGTCTCGATTCTTGTTGCGACCTCGTCCGCCACGGCGACGTCGACGGCGACGGCGGCCTCCGCCTTCACCGCGATCATCACCCGAGTTTTCATCTGGGGACTCATCGGACGAATCGCTTGGCGCGTCATCGCCATTGCTCGAGTCGTCCGAGCGATCATCATCCGAATCCTCATCAGATCCAGTATCGCTCGAGTCATCCGAGTCTTCGGAGTCCTCAGAGCTACTCGTCGCTCGAGCGCCATCGTCATCACCGTTCGACGCGCGTCCATCGGCATCACGTCCACCGCGACCGCGGCCGCGACGACGTCGGCGACGCTTCCGCCGACCGCCGCCCTCGCCGGATTCTCCGTCCGAACCCTCCGTCGCCGACTCCATCTCAACTTCTTGTGTGGGCTCGGTAGCCTCTACAACCTCAGCAACATCAAATGGCGGCTTGCCATATGCCTTGCGGATCGCATCGCCCTGCTCGCCAGTCAGCATCGACTGGTGGCCCTTGACCTCGATGTCCAACTCCGCGCACTTCGCAAGGATTTCCTTACTCGTGAGTTCGATTTCCTTCGCGATGGCGTGCACGCGAATGGGGTCGCTTGGTTCGCGTGGCGGGGGAGGCGGCGCGACGGGCTTCGTGGGCACTGATCTCGCCGGACTTGACTTCGCGGGCGCGGCAACTTCGCTCGGCGAATCACCCTCAGCCTGCTGCGCATCTTCGGAACCATCCCGATCGAGCTTCCCGTCTCGTCCACCACGGCCGCGACGACGACGGCGACGACGACGACGACCGCCGCCTTCGCCTTGCTCTGCACTGCGATCGGTACCGTCGCGGCGCGCATCGTCACCCGAGGCTGACTCTTCGCCGTCGGCATCATCGTCGTCGCCTTCGGCAGCGGCTTCGCGCGCGGCGCGTTCTGCCTCGCGCTTCGCGGCCTCTTGCCGTTCGAGCGCGGAAGCGAAACTTGGCTCCTCTTCGTCGATCTCTGGAAGATCATCGAAGCCGCCCGAAAGAATGATCGACGTCGCGTCTGCGGCCGCGGGCTTCCGACGGCGACGACGACGGCGGCGTCCGCCACCCTGACGTTCCTCGCTCGAACGACTGTCTGCACTTCCGCTGCCGCTCTCGGAGTCCTCGTCGTCTTCTTCGATTTCCGTTGGGAAACCCGCGAGCGCCGGCATATGGAACTTCTGCGGCTTGTCGAGATCAACATCGGCGCCGCGATCGTCGTAGGCGTAGATGTCGACACGATCGACCGCGATGGCTTCGCTGATGCGCACGTCGATCTTCTTCGAGAAGAGATCTTCGAGCTCGACCATTGCGCGGCGCTTTCGGGAAAGAAGAACCGCAGCCACCTTCGCAGAACAAACGAGTTCGAGTCGCGCGACGCGCTCCATGTCGAAGACGAGTTGCATGCGGCGCAGTGCGTCGCTGGCAACGCTCTCGGGCATGCGAATCTCGCCATGACCCGCGCAGTGCGGGCAATCCATGTAGTGCGTCTTGCGCAGGCTTGGTCGCATGCGCTGGCGCGTCAACTCGAGAATGCCGAACTCGCTGATTTCGCTGACCGTGGTCTTCGCGCGATCGCGCGAGAGGTGCTTCTTGAAGCGCTCTTCGATTTCGCGGCGATGCTTCGACGCGCGCATATCGATGAGGTCGCAAATCACGACGCCGCCGAGATCGCGCAGTCGCAGTTGCCGCGCGATTTCATCGACCGCCTCTTGATTCGTTTGATACGCGTTGGTCTCGCTGTCGCGGGCGCTGCGGGAGCGACCCGAGTTGACGTCGATCGCGACGAGCGCTTCAGCTTGATCGAACACCAGCGCGCCACCCGAAGGAAGCGGCACTTCGCGCGCATGAATCAAATCGACCTGTCGTTCGACATCGAACGCGTGGAAGATCGGTCGGCGACGATCGTAGAAGTGAACCTTTGCTGCAGCCTTCGGCGCGACGACCTCGAGGAATGCGCGTGCGCGGCTGAACGCGCTCTCGCTGTCGACCACGATGCCATCGACCGAGGAGTCGATCGAATCGCGAATCGTGCGCAGGAGAATGTCGCCCTCAGCGTACAGCTGGCATGGCGCGCCCACCGCGTTCATGCGCTTCTCCATCACTTGCCAAAGCCGCGTGAGGTACTGCGCGTCGCGCGCGAGTTCCGTGCGCGTCGCGTCGAAACCCGCGGTTCGCAGGATGAAGCCGAAGCCCTTCGGAAGATCGAGCGAATCGAGGATCTTCCGCATCTTTCGGCGGCCTTCCTCGTCGTCGACTTTGCGCGACACGCCGACGTTATCCATGTCGGGCATCATCACGAGCAGGCGACCTGGAATCGACAAGTAGCTCGTAACGGTTGGGCCCTTCGAGCCGATGCCTTCCTTGAGCACCTGCACGGTGATCTCTTGCCCGCGCTTGAGTGCCTCTTGCATCATCGGACGCGCGCGACGTGGAATCTTGCGGCCGACTTTCTCGGTGCGCACCTTCTCATCGCCGTCTCCATCTTCATCGCGGCCATGCTTCTTCGGGAAGTACTTCGGATGCAGGTCGGAGATGTGGAGGAAGCCGTTCGCCCCCTCGCCGAAATCGACGAATGCGGCCTGAATAGCGGGCTCCACGTTGACGACGCGCGCCTTGTAGATCGAGCCGACGTTGGTCGAGGTCGCGGCGCGCTCGGTGAAGAACTGCGCGAGTTTTCCTTGCTCGAGAATCGCGATGCGCGTCTCTTCGCCGGGAATGTCGTTCACGACGACGAGTTGCTTTGGCTTCTCACCGCGATGCGCGAGCGTGTCGTCTTCGCCATCGACAGACGAGGCTTCGTCTGCAGGTCGATCGAAATCGCGCATCGAGGCGCGCGCGTAGGCAGCAGCGGCATCTTCAGCGTCGGCAGCTGCTTCTGTCTCGTCGCGATCGTCCCCTCCAGAAGCACCCTCGACACTTCCATCGACTGCATCGAAGTGATCGCCTGTTGCGGCGAATTCGGCTGACCCGTCGTGGTCCGCTCCATGGTTTTTGCTTGGAAGTCCGACGGAGAGAATTTTGGCCGCAGCGATTTCAGCGGCGAGGTCGTCGGCCTCGGTGAATCCGAAGCCCATGCCGGGGTTCTCATCAAACTCTGGGTTCACAAACTCCGGGTTTACATCCGAATCGGCGTTTCCGTCCAACTTCTGATTCGTAGCCGTGGCATCGCCCGTGTCGGACGTGCGCGGCGTCGACCCGTGCGTCGATCGCAGGTCGCCGCCCATGGCGTGGTTCGTTTCAAACTTGTTTTCTGACTCGCTCGCACCGTTCTGATCAATCATCGCCAACGCCGATTCTCTGGACTGCTCCAGATTGCGAGGCGTGAACAGTCAGCTACTTCCAGATGGGATCGCTCCGAGTGGAGCGCGGCAGGTCGGCGGGAGCGAACCTGAGGCGAGTGGTTGCGGAACGACTCCGCACAGACCGCGCCTTGGCGCACAGGGATTCGCACGAAACTTCGCGCGAACCACCCGAGGAGGCGAGTCATGGGCTCCCGTGAAGGGCCGCCATGCGCTCTCCGTCGCTCGGCTGCTCGAGAGTTGGACTCCCGAGCACCTGCGTCGCGTGACTCGCCGCAAGCCGTTCGCGCGAGGCGCGAGGGGCGTACGCGGCGCGCACGCAAAGTTCCCGTTGAAGACCGAAGCGGCGATACGCCAATTCAGCCTTCGTCCGACCGTCCGGGGGGCGCGGATTCCGTCTGTCTCACGCTGTTTCACGCTTGTTCAAAGCGTGCGCGAGAAGCGAAATGCGCGACCGTTCATCCCGATTGGCAGGCGGAACGACCGCCTGAACCAAGAAGTTGCCCGTTCCATGCCATGCTGTGCGTGTCGCGAGGAGCCGCTTGTGGCGATTCCGACTTGTATTGCGCGAGACTTCACAGAACACTTCACAGAACTGTTCACGGCCTCAGTTTTTTGTTCATTCGATTCCGCGCCCATTTTCGGGGCGTTCGTTCACTCGGCCATCCAGCCGCCGAACGAGTCGGGATCGATTTTCCTGAGTTCGTCGCGGAGGGTGTTGAGCACCTGCCGCTCGGAATCGAACGAGCCAACCCGGCGGGCCAGCTGTTCGCAGTGGGGGATGTCGACCGAACGGATCACGCGCTTGATGAGCGGAATCTGACTCGGGACGAGCGAGAGTGTACGCATTCCCAGTCCGATCAGCAACATCGTGTAGATCGCTTCGCCTGCGATCTCACCGCAAAGCGACACATCGATACCCGCGCGACGACCCGATCGAACCACCTGTTTCACGAGATACAGGACCGCCGGCGACGCGCCTGTGTAAAGATTGGCCACACGCTCGTTGCCGCGGTCGACCGCCAGCGTGTACTGGATGAGGTCGTTGGTGCCGATCGAGAAGAACGAGCACTCGTCGGCAAATGCGCGCGCCATCAGCGCGGCGCTCGGCACCTCGATCATGATTCCGGTTTGGATCGCGCGATCGAAGGGGATGCCCTCTTCATCGAGCTCTTCACAAACATCGTTCAAGATCATCTTTGCTTGTCGCAACTCCATCAGGGTCGAGACCAGCGGGAACATGATCTTGACCGGCCCCGAAGTACTCGCGCGCAAGATCGCGCGGAGTTGCGTCTTGAAGAGTTCGCGATTCTGCAGGCAGTAGCGAATCGAACGAAGGCCGAGGAAGGGGTTTCGCTCGGGTTCGTGCGCACGCTGCTGCGTGTACTTGTCGGCGCCAAGGTCGAGCGTACGAATCGTGCAAGGTCGCCCAGCGAGGAGTTCGAGCGTGCGTCGATACGCTTGATATTGCTCTTCTTCGCTCGGCTCGTGATCGTTCGTGAGATAGAGAAACTCGGTGCGATAGAGGCCGACGCCGTCGCCGCCGTTCGCGAGCACGCTCTCGACTTCGTGCGGAAACTCGATGTTTCCGAGGAGCTGAATGCGCGTTCCATCTTTCGTGACCGCTTCGAGCGGCGCGGTCTCACGCAAGACTTTTCGATATGCAGAGAAGCGTTCTTGCTGAACGCGATATTCCTCGAGCGTGCGCTCGGTTGGGCGCACGATCACGACGCCTGTGTCGCCGTCGACGATGACGGTGTCGCCGTCATCGACGCGCTCCATCACGCGTTGGCAACCAACAACGCAAGGGATTTCGATCGCGCGCGCAACGATCGAGGTGTGACTCGTTCGGCCGCCGAGATCGGTTGCGATGCCGAGGATCTTGCGGCGATCCATGCCAGCCGTCTGCGATGGCGTGAGTTCGTGGGCGACGATGATGACGGGTTCGTCGAGCGCGGAGAGGCGCGACTCATTTTCGCCCATCAGTTTGCCAAGAACGCGACGATCGAGATCGAGCACGTCGTTGGCTTTTTGTCGGAAAACCTCGTTGCCGATGGCGCGGAACTGCTCCGTCACTTTGCGGAATGCATCCGCGACCGCGACTTCGGCATTGATGCGATCCTTGCGAATGCGCTCGCGCATCGGCCCGACAAGCGACGGATCTTGGAGAAGCCCGAGGTGGAAACCGAAAATCTTCGCGGCTTCGCGACCGAGTTGTTGTTCGGTGCGATCGCGCAGGACGACGAGGTCAGCGGTCGCATCGCGCAGTGCGCCCTCGAGGCGGCCGACTTCAATGTCGATTTCGTGTTCTTCGATGTCGCGATGCGGAACGTGCGTTTCCGCCTCGCCGAGCACACACACCCGTCCAATGTCAATGCCTGGCTATTCCGGAATGCCCTTCACGGTTTGCATGGGCTTAGGTTGTTGCGTGGTGTACGGCATCGGGGGTCGGCAGTCTACAGAGTCGCGAGAGGGCTGCGAGTTTGCGGGAAAAGCCGCGGCCCGCGAGAGTCGCGGGCCGCGGGTCGTTGATCAAACACGCGTTTCGTCATGTACCGACTTTCAGGGTCAGTTGCCGTCCTTCACTTCATACTCGGCATCGATGACGTCGTCCTTCTTCGCGCCAGCGTCGGCACCGCCAGCGGCGCCACCCGCAGGTGCGTCCGCCTTCGCCGACTCGTAGGAAATCTTGCCGAGTTCCTGCGCTGCGGTGTTGAGCGCGTCGAGTGCCTTCTGGATCGCGGCTGGGTCATCGCCCTTGACGCGCTCTTCGACGTTCGAAATCGCACTCTCGATCGAGCTGCGCGTCGCGGCCGGCACCTTGTCGCCAAGATCCGTCATCGCCTTCTTCGTGCCGTAGACGACTTGCTCGGCCTGATTGCGGAGGTCGATGAGTTCGCGGCGTTGCTTGTCGGCAGACGCGTTTTCTTCGGCTTCGCGCTTCATCTTCTCGATGTCGTCCTTCGACAAGCCCGACGAGCCAGTGATCTTGATATGTTGCTTCTTGTTCGTCGCATTGTAGGTCGCCGAAACATTGAGGATGCCGTTCGCGTCGATCGCGAATTCAACCTCGATTTGCGGCGTGCCGCGCTGCGCAGGGGGAATGCCCGTCAAGTCGAACTTTCCGAGGCTGCGGTTGTCGTTCGCCATCGGGCGCTCGCCTTGCAGCACGTGGATCGTCACCGAGTTCTGATTGTCAGACGCGGTCGAGAAGGTTTCCTTCTTCGACGTTGGAATCGTCGTGTTGCGCGGAATGAGCGTCGTCATCACGCTGCCGAGCGTTTCAACGCCGAGCGAAAGCGGGGTGACGTCGAGGAGGAGCACATCCTTCACGTCGCCGACGAGCACGCCGCCTTGGATCGCGGCGCCAATCGCGACGACTTCGTCGGGGTTGATCGAGCGATCGAGCGATTCCGTCTTGAAGATCTCCTTCGCGATTTGCTGGACCTTCGGGATGCGGATCGAGCCACCGACCATCACGACTTCCTGCACTTCGCTTGCGCTGAGCTTCGCGTCCTTGAGCGCTTGCTCGCAGGGGCCGCGAAGGCGCGTGAAGAGATCCGCGCACATGTCTTCAAACTTCGCACGCGTGACCGTCACTTGAAGGTGCTTCGGGCCGTTCTGATCGGCCGTGATAAACGGCAGATTGACCGTGGTCTCCATTTGCGTCGAGAGTTCGATCTTTGCCTTTTCCGCGGCTTCCTTCAGGCGCTGCAACGCCATCGCGTCCTTCGTGATGTCGATGCCTTCACGCTTGCGGAATTCATCGGCGAGGAACGTGATGAGCCGATCGTCGAAGTCGTCGCCACCGAGGTGGCCGTCGCCGTTCGTCGAGAGCACTTCGAAGACGCCGTCACCGACGTCGAGGATCGACACGTCGAACGTACCGCCACCGAGGTCGAAGACCGCGATACGCGCGTTCTTCTTCTTTTCAAGGCCGTACGCGAGTGCGGCCGCGGTCGGCTCGTTGATGATGCGCTCGACCTTGAGGCCTGCGATTTCGCCAGCGTCCTTCGTCGCCTGGCGCTGCGCGTCGTTGAAGTACGCGGGGACGGTGATGACCGCGCGCTCGACCTTCTCGCCGAGATAATCTTCCGCAACCTTCTTGAGCTCTTGCAGCACGACCGCGGAGATTTCTGGCGGCGTGTACTGCTTGCCGCGCACATTGACCTTCACGAGGTCCGCACCCGAGCCGAGCACTTCGTACGGCACCATCTTCTGTTCCTTCGCGACCTCGTCGGTGCGACGGCCCATGAAGCGCTTGATCGAGTAGATCGTGTTCTTCGGGTTGGTGACTTGTTGGTGCTTCGCGGGCTGGCCGACAAGGCGCTCGCCCTTTTCGGTGAATGCGACGACCGACGGAGTCGTGCGATTGCCTTGCGCGTTGATGAGTACCTTCGGCTGACCGCCTTCCATGATGGCGACGCACGAGTTGGTGGTGCCGAGGTCGATGCCGATGATCTTGCTGGTTCCGTTGGACATAAATGGGTTCCTTCCCGCCCGCGGGGTTGCCGAGGGCGACTCACTCTGAATGCTCTTTCTTCCCGCGCTCGCTTGGGGCCGCGTGTTCGCGCCCGTCACGAGCAGGGGCCGCCCGTTTGCAAGGGTCGTGCCAGCCGAAATGTCGGGGTGAAGGCGAATTCGGGTGACAGGTCGGTTTGGCAGTCCAATTCGGCTGCCAAGTTGGCACCGAGGCTGCTCGCCGCGGGAGTGTTACTCTGCGCGGATGCCCATGGGGTCCTCCAAGATCGATCTCGATGACCTCGACCTCGCCTGCGACGCGGTGCAGGACGCCACGAACCTCGCCATCGCGGCGCGGCGGGAGCTGCCGCCCGAGGCGATCGTCCGAAAGGCCGACGGTTCGGTGGTGACAGCCGTCGATGTGGCGCTGCAGGTGCTGATCCTCAGCAGGCTTGAGATGGACTTCGGTCCGGTCCCGACGATCGCGGAGGAGGATCTCGCGTCGATCGGGGGCAAGCCCGCCGCGGAGGCCCATTGCCGTCGACTTCTGGCATCCTGGGGATACGAGGGGGGCGAGGCGGGGATTCAGCGCGCGCTGACTTCGGGCGGTCTCGATGCATCGACGCGCGGCGTCGAGTTTGCGTGGGTCCTTGACCCGATCGATGGCACGCAGGGATTCATCGATGGTGACCACTGGTGCCCGTGCCTGGCGCTGCTGCGCCGTGGAGAGGTGATCTTCGCCTCCAACGGCTATCCGACCGTGCTCGGTGGCATGCTGCTCAGCGCCGCCAAAGGCAAGGGAGCGTGGTGGCATCCGCTCGTGGGTGGCGAGTCCACCCGCGCCGAGGTGTCGCAGGCCGCGCTTGCACCGCATGAACCCGTCCGAGTGGTTGCCCCCGCGCGCGCGACACCGAGCCAGGTTCGCGCGCGCACCGAGGTCGGGCTCGCGACGGGCCACGCGTGCGAACTTGTCGACTCCGACAGTCAAGCAAAGTACGGCCACGTCATCGCAGGGCTCGCTGATGTGGCGTACAGCCGTCGCGGTGGTGGCCCCGGCAAGTACATCTGGGATCACGCGGGAGCAGTGCTCCTTGCGCGCGAAGCTGGTGCTTGGGTTGGCGACACGGACGGCAGCGACATCGATTGTTCACTCGGTCGCCGACTCGGTCGCAACGACGCGGTGATTTGTGCCGCGCGTGGTTTGGGGCCAGTGATCGCTGCCGAACTCGCCGCGCGCGATCGCGCGGAGGGCTTCGGGCGACACGCTCGTGCGGACACTTGACATGGATGATCAGAGTTCCTCAACGCGAAAAATCGACGCGTCTCGGCTCTGGCAGAGGCTGCGAGACGATTTCACCAACGAGCCGTGGACGCTCCTTCGATGCGCGAAGATCCCCGCGATTCTGGCGATGTTCTGCTTGGTGGTCTCTGATGTTCTCACCGACAGCGTCGCCGCGCTCCAGTGGCTTTGGTGGGTGCCGCGTTTCATGCTTGCGTCGGGGGCATTTCTTTGGATCGCTGCAGTCCTTGCGTGCGCTGCGTGGATTGCGCGCGACAAGGCCGAGACGCGTCGCGCGGGCGTTTGGTCGGCGATCGCCGCAGTACTCGTGCTCGTGAGCTTCGGCCGGGTGTGGGGGCTTCCGCGCGGCCGCCCGGCAGATGCCTTGCGCGTCATTCATTGGAATGCGAGTCAATTGCACGCGGACTTCGCTCCCGAAGCCGCGGCACAACTGCAAGCGCTCAACCCCGACATCATCATTTTCACCGACACAAGCCCCGGGCTCGCGCAGGAATGTCACCGCGTGTTTGTGCCGCAGGGATATCGCGTCGAAAGCGCGGGCAAGTTCATCGCGTTTTCGCGTGTCCCCATGGCGGAAGCGCGCGCACTCGTCGCATCGCGTGATCGCTACGTTTC
>JAIYCA010000034.1 GCA_027488265.1 Planctomycetaceae bacterium | reverse complement strand
TTTGCGCTTCGCCCGAGAGCGGCAGGTGGGCTGCCATCTGGTCGCCGTCGACGTCGGCGTTGTAACCCGTGCACACCAGCGGGTGGATCTTGATCGCGTTGCCTTCAACGAGCACCGGCTCGAACGCCTGAATACCCATGCGGTGCAGGGTCGGCGCGCGGTTCAGCATGACTGGGTGATTCTGGATCACCTGCTCGAGGATGTCCCACACCTCGGCGTCGCGCCGCTCGAGCATGCGCTTGGCGCTCTTGATCGTGTCAGCGAGACCGTGCTCCTTGAGCTTGCGGATGATGAACGGCTGGTAGAGCTCGAGCGCGATCTTCTTCGGAAGGCCGCACTGCCAGATCTTGAGTTCTGGACCGACGACGATGACCGAACGCGCCGAGTAGTCGACGCGCTTGCCGAGCAGGTTCTCGCGGAAGCGACCCTGCTTGCCCTTGATCATGTCGGTGATCGACTTGAGCGGACGGTTCGAGGAACCGAGCACCGGACGACGGCAACGGCCGTTGTCGAACAACGCGTCGACCGCCTGCTGCAACATGCGCTTCTCGTTGCGCACGATGACCTCGGGCGCATTGAGGTCCATGAGCTTCTTGAGACGGTTGTTGCGGTTGATGATGCGGCGATAGAGATCGTTGAGATCGCTGGTCGCGAAGTTGCCGCTCTCGAGGAGGACGAGCGGACGGAGATCCGGCGGGATCACGGGGATCACGTCGAGGACCATCCACTTCGGCTCGTTCTGCGAGCCGCGGATCTGCTCAACAATCTTGAGACGCTTCGAGAGGTCCTTTTGCTTCTGCTTCGACTTTGTGTTGCCGAGGTCTTCGCGAATCTCCTTCGAGAGGCTCTCGAGGTCGAGTTGCTGCAGAAGTTCGCGGATCGCGTCAGCACCCATCATCGCCGTGAACGACGCCGTGCCGTACTTGTCGACGGCTTGACGGTATTCGTCTTCGGTGAGGACTTGCTTGTGCTCGAGGTCGGTCTGGCCTGGATCAGTGACGACGTAATCTTGGAAGTAGATGATCTTCTCAAGGTCTGACGTCTTCATCGCCATGAGGTTGCCAAGGCGCGACGGCATTGCCTTGAAGAACCAGATGTGCACGATCGGCGCAGCGAGGTTGATGTGGCCCATGCGCTTGCGGCGCACGCGGCTGTGCGTGACCTTGACGCCGCAGCGGTCGCAGATGATGCCCTTGTACTTCGTTCCCTTGTACTTGCCGCAGCCGCACTCATAGTCCTTCTCAGGACCAAAGATGCGCTCGCAGAACAAACCATCCCGCTCGGGGCGGTAGGTTCGGTAGTTGATGGTCTCGGGCTTCTTGACCTCGCCGAAGCTCCAGCTTCGGATGTCGTTCGGGCTCGCAAGAGTGATCTTGACGGAGCCGTAGTCGTTCACGCGGTCGTAGACGCTGTCGGACATCGCGGTTGCCTTCCTGAGTTGCCCGCGTCGGCCAAGATGGCCGAGCGGGGGAGTTCACTTCTTCTTCTGTGCCGTAACTTCAATACCGACAAATCGAGAACTGGTCGGATGCGAGCTCGCGCTTGCTGCGACACGTCGCATAGTGCGACGCGCGCGGCGTGTTTAGAGCAGGATGTTCGCTTCCGTCGTTTGCTTCTCGAGTTGGATGTTCATGCCGAGACCCTTGATTTCGTGGCAAAGGACGTCGAACACGACGGGCATGCCCGCTTGGAGCGTGTTCGTACCCTTGACCATCGAGTCGTAGATCTTCGTACGGCCTTCCACGTCGTCGCTCTTGACGGTGAGGAGTTCCTGCAGCACGAACGCTGCGCCGTACGCTTCGAGCGCCCACACTTCCATCTCACCGAAGCGCTGGCCGCCGGTGCGGGCCTTACCGCCGAGCGGCTGCTGGGTGATGAGGCTGTATGGACCCGTCGAACGAGCGTGAATCTTGTCGTCGACGAGGTGGTGGAGCTTCAGGATGTACATGAAGCCGACCGTGGTGCGCTGATGGAACGGCTCGCCCGTGCGACCGTCGTAGAGTTGGATCTTGCAGTTCGCCGGCATCCGTGCGAGGAGTTCGCGCGGTTGGCCAGGGTCCTTCCCACTCTTCTCGAAGTCGCTGATGCGCTTCTCGACGTGCTTGTTGGCTTCGTCGATCGCCGTGAAGATCTCGTGCTCGTGTGCACCGTCGAAGACCGGCGTGGTCGCTTGGAAGCCAAGCACCTGCGCCGCCCAACCAAGGTGGACTTCGAGAATCTGACCGACGTTCATGCGGCTCGGCACGCCGAGCGGATTGAGGAGAACGTCGACCGGAGTGCCGTCTTCCATGAACGGCATGTCTTCCTCGGGAACGATACGGGCGATGACACCCTTGTTTCCGTGGCGACCTGCCATCTTGTCGCCGACCGAGAGCGTGCGCTTCGTGGCGAGGTAGACCTTCACCATTTCGAGCACGCCCGAAGCGAGTTCATCACCGCGCTTCATGTGGTCGAGCTTGCGCGCCTTCTCAGCGTTGGTTGCTTGAATGCGCGGCCAGAACTGGCCGTACACAACCTTCGCCGCATCGCGCGCTTCGGCCGAACCCTTCATCCACTTCTCGTTGAAGTTGTCGATCTGTTCGACGATGACTTCAGGGATGTCGCTCGCGCCGACCTTCTGACGGGTCGAAGGGTCAACCATCTCGGTACCGAGGATGCGGTTGACTTCGCCGACCATCTTCTTGAAGAGGTCGATGCGCTTCTGGTCCATCATGGCCTCGTAGTCGGCCATGTCCTTCTTGAGTTGCTTCTTCTGATCGTCGCTCAAGTGCATGCGACGGCTGAAGCGCTTCGCGCCGATGACGACGCCTTCGGTTCCCGCAGGAACTTCGAGCGAATCGTTCTTCACGTCTTCGCCAGCGCGACCGAAGATCGCGTGGAGGAGCTTCTCTTCCGGCGAAAGTTCACTCTTCGACTTCGGCGAGACCTTGCCGACGAGAATGTCGCCAGGGCCAACGCGTGCGCCGATCGCGATCACGCCGTTCTCGTCGAGATTGCGCAGTGCGCGCTCGCTGACGTTCGGAATGTCGCGGGTGAACTCTTCGCGGCCGAGCTTCGTCTCGCGGATTTCAACTTCGAAGCTCTCGATGTGGATCGAGGTGAAGGTGTCATCCTTGAGGAGACGCTGGTTGATCACGATGGCGTCTTCGAAGTTGTAACCGTCGAACGTGTTGAACGCGACGAGCACGTTCTTACCGATCGAGAGTTCACCCATCGAGGTGCTCGCGCCGTCGGCGAGGATTTGTCCATCCTTCACCTTCTGGCCGAGCTTCACGACTGGACGCTGGTTCTGACAAGTGCGCTCGTTGAGGCCGACGAACTTGCGGAGCACGTACTCATCAGCGTTGTCGATGATGATGCGCTCGCTGTCGACGAAGGTCACGGTGCCACCGCGCACTGCGGTGACAATCATGCCCGAGTGGACACCGACGGACTTCTCCATGCCCGTGGCAACGCACGGCGGATCAACCTTGACAAGTGGAACAGCCTGACGCTGCATGTTCGAACCCATGAGCGCGCGGTTGGCGTCGTCGTGCTCAAGGAAGGGGATCAGCGACGCGGAAACGCCGACGATCTGCTTCGGGCTCACGTCGACGTATTCAACCTGATCCGCGGGAACTTCCGCGAGGTCGCCGTCGATGCGCGCGAGAACAATGCCTTCAAGTTGCTTGCTTCCACCCTTGAGAACGTCAGACGTCGCCAAGACGCGCTTCAACTCTTCGTCTGCACGAAGGAGTTGCACTTCCGACGAAACCTTGCCGCTCTTGACCTTGCGGTACGGCGTCTGGAGGAAGCCGTAGTCGTCGATCTCGGAGTAAATGCCGAGCGACGCGATGAGGCCGATGTTCGTACCTTCAGGCGTTTCGATCGGGCAAATACGACCGTAGTGGGAGATGTGCACGTCGCGCACTTCGAAGCCTGCGCGCTTGCGGTTGAGACCGCCGGGGCCCAGCGCCGAGAGACGACGCTCGTGGACGAGCATCGAGAGCGGGTTCGTCTGGTCGACGACCTGCGAAAGTTCGCTTCGGCCGAAGAAGAACTCGATCGCGCTCGAAATCGACTTCGAGTTGACGAGGTCTGCGATCTTCGCGAGATCGCCGGGCTCGCGCGTCGACATGCGCTCTTGCACCGTGCGGCGGAGCTTCAAGAAGCCCTTGCGCATTTCTTCGGTCGCGAGTTCGTCGAGCGTGCGGAGACGACGGTTGCCGAGGTGATCGATGTCGTCGACGTGCGCCTTGTTGCGCTTCGCACGAAGATCGAGCATGTAACGGATGACCGCGAGGAAGTCCTGCGCGCGGATGTGCTGCACGGTTTCAGCTGGCAGTTGGCCGAGCTTGCCACCTTCGCAGTACTCCTTGTCGTGTTCGAACTTGCGGTTGATGCGGAATCGACCGACGCGACCGAGGCGGTAGCGGTTCTCGTCGAAGAACTTCTCTTGGAAGAGCGCCTTCGCCTTGTCGATTTGCGGCGGATTGCCCGGACGGAGACGGCCGTAGATCTTGAGGAGCGCCGCTTCGTGCTCGGTCACACCTGCGAGGAAGTCGAGCTTCTCTTCGGCGAGCGTGTTGAGGATGAGCGGGTCGCTCGCGTCGGTGATGACGCGAATCGTGCCGAGGTTCGACGCTTGAATCGTCGAAACCATGTCGCCGATCGGCGAACCGACGCGGCAGAGTTCTTCGCCAGTGTCGGAGTCGATGACGAGTTCAGCCGCGTAGTGCTCGGGCTTGAGCTTTGCGACCTTGATTTCCTCGACTTCATAGAAGAGTTCGAGGAGTCGGTCGGTCGACGAGTACTGCTCATCGAGCGCGCGAAGGAACGTCGTCGCCGCGAGCTTCGTCGACTGGTCGATGCGCATCGCCAGGACGTCCTTCTTGGTGACTTCGAGTTCGATCCACGAGCCGCGCTCTGGGATGACGCGCGCTTGGTGGAGCGGGCGGTCACCGAAGGAGCTGACGATCGAGAAGTCGACGCCAGGCGAGCGGTGGAGCTGGCTGACGATGCAGCGTTCAGCGCCGTTCACAATGAACTCGCCGCCGCCCATCATGATCGGGATTTCGCCGAGGTAGATCTCTTCTTCAGCGATTTCGCTTGTGCCTTCGCGCACGAGACGAACGCCAACGCGGAACGGCCGACCGTAGGTCAGGCGAAGTTCGCGGCATTCATCAGCGGTGTAGCGAGGCTCATCGAGCTTGTAGTAGAGGTACTCGAGCTTCATCGAGCCGTCGTAGCTCTCGATCGGGAAAACTTCCCGCATGAGCGCCTCAAGACCGAGCGACAGCGTGCGCTCATCATGAGACTTGTCGAGTTGGAGGAAACGCCGATAGGCGTCTGCCTGCACACGGGTCAGAACTGGCACGGGGAGGGCATCACCGCGCTTCGAGAAGTCCCGAATCGTCTTGGACGACATCAAAGAGTCCCCTACAAGTGAAAGCACCAGACCGGGATCGCCAGCCAGGTGCCATGTTTTCAGAGTGTGATCAGCGGATGCTTCAAGCGAAAGCCGCGCCCGACAGGGAGATCACGAGTGTAGACACGAATCCCAGAACCCTCAACCGATCCGGAGCACTTCCATCCACAAGTTGCAGGAAGTTTCCGGACAGCCGGCGGGGGGACTGGGATCCCCACGCCGCCGCCGCGAATGAGCGGGCGCTCGGGTTTGCCGAGCGCCCGCCTCCGCGTCGATTCGGTATTACTCGGCAGCCGCGTCGGCGCCGGCAGCCTTGAGGACGTCGACGAGCTTCGCCGCGTCTTCCTTGCTGACGTTTTCCTTGACGGTCTTCGGCGCGCCGTCGACGAGAGCCTTCGCCTCGGCGAGACCGAGGCCGGTGGCCTCGCGGACCGCCTTGATGACGGCGATCTTGTTCGTGCCGGCGCCCTTGAGGACGACGTTGAACTCGGTCTTCTCAGCAGCCTTCGCAGCGCCGCCGCCAGCATCGCCAGCAACAACAACCGCGCCAGCGGCCGGCTCGATGCCGTAGGTGACCTTCATGTACTCGGTGAGCTCGACGGCCTCCTTGATGGTGAGGGTCGCGATCGAATCGCCGAGGGTGCTGATCTTTGCGTCAAAGGTCTTGGTGTCGGACATTGTGGTACTCGCTTACTCTGCGGCTCACGCCGCGGTCAGGTCACTGAGAGGTGCCGCAACGCGCGGCATTTCATCCGAAAGATTCGGTCGCAGAGGCTTTTGCCTCGGACTTGAGCCTTTCATTGGACCAGTCGGTGACAAACTGAATTGGTTGGATGAACTAGAAACGGAATAGAACGGGACGTCGCTCAGGCCATCGCTCAGGCCATCGCCCAGGCGATCGTTGAGGCTCAGGCAACCTTCGAGATGGTTTCGCCCTTTTCGAGCTTCTCTTGGATCGTCTTGACGCAACCCATGATGTTGCGCGCAGGCGAAAGCACGAGGGTGACGACCTTCGCTTGAGCTTCTTCCCTCGTCGGGAAGCTGCCAAGCTTCTTCACGCCGGCGTCGCCGTCGTAGTACTCGCCGTCGAAGATCGCGCCCTTGAGCACGATCTTCTTCTCAGCCTCAGCGGCCTTGACGATCGCACGTGCAACGATGATGGCATTCTCAGCGCCGGTCAGCATCGCCGACGGGCCCTTGAGTGCCTTCTCGAGCGACGCAAGCGGTCCACCCTTGAAGGTGCGACGCGCGAGCGCGTTCTTGACGATGGTGACTTTGATGCCCTTCTCTAGGAGCGAACCACGCATCGACGTGGTTGCCTTCGCATCGAGACCGCGGATTTCGACGACGACGGCGCCGGTGACGCCTTCGAAGCGACGGGTGTACTCCGACGCGATCATGTCTTTGACTGGCTTGCTCATGACTCTTCCTTTCGCGATTGAATTCGCGGGGACTCGCGTGGAGTTAGACAGAAACCTGAACGCCCGGGCTCATGCACGCAGCGATGACGCACTTCTTCACGTACGTGCCCTTCGCAGCAGCAGGCTTGACCTTCTGGATGTTGGCGATGAACGCTTCGAGGTTTTCGACGAGCTTCGCGTCGGCGAACGAGAGCTTGCCAATGACGCCGTGGACGTTGCCGCCGTCGTCGTTGCGATACTCTTGCTTGCCGTTCGAGTATTCCTTGACCGCGTTGATGACGTCTGGCGCAACGGTGCCAGCCTTCGGCGAGGGCATGAGACCCTTCGGACCGAGGACCTTACCGAGCTTCGAAACGACGCGCATCATGTCGGGGCTTGCGACCGCGACGTCGAAGTCCATCCAGCCGCCCTCGATCTTTGCGACGAGGTCGTCCGAACCAGCTTCAACGGCGCCCGCAGCCTTCGCTGCAGCAACCTTGTCCGACTGGCAGAAGCAGACGACGCGAGCCGTCTTACCGGTGCCGTGCGGAAGACCGATCGAACCACGGAGGATCTGATCAGCTTGCTTCGGGTCGATACCGAGGTGCATCACGACGTTGATCGTCTGATCGAACTTCGGCGTCTTGAACTTGCGGAGAGTCGCGACCGCTTCCGCTGGCGAGAGCACGGTTTCAACCGCGCTCGCGAGATTTGCCTTGCGACGCTTTGAAATCTTTGGCATGGTTTAGCCCTCCACCGTCACGCCCATCGAGCGTGCAGTACCAGCGACGACGCGCATCGCGGCTTCAATGTTGGCGGTGTTGAGATCCTTCAACTTCTCTTCAGCGATGGCCTTGACCTGCGCCTTGGAGAGCTTGCCGATCTTTTCGGTGTTCGGACGGCCCGAACCCTTTTCGACCTTGAGCGCAGCAGCGATCAGAACCGAAGTGGGCGAGCTCTTGATCTCGAAGTCGAATGAACGGTCGGAGTAGACCGTGATCACGCAACCGACGACGCGGCCGTTGAGCGCGCGCGTGGCTTCGTTGAACTTCGTGATGAATTGTCCGGGGTTGACGCCGTTTGCACCAAGGACTGGGCCAATCGGCGGGGCGGGAGTGGCTTTGCCACCCGGCGCCATGATCTTGAACTGCTTTGTGACTTTCTTTGCAGCCATGGTTTCCGTGACCTCCCACCGGACTCAGCGACTTCGGCGCACGCGGCCTGGTTCGCTGCGGACCCGGCTGCGCTCTCGAGATGACTCGCGAGATGGCAACAGGGGCCCGGTAGTTCGAGCGGTTTGAAATGTCGAGTCGAGCAATGTAGCGAGCGCCTCACCCCTCCGCAAGTCCTGTTTCAGACAAGAGCAACAGGGCGAAATGGGGAGAGGCAGAGGTAGGTGCCTCACGCCACGGACAACCGCCGCGAGAACGGGAATCCGAAGCGTGTTGGGCATCGGCCGAGTTGCCGTGCAAGCCGAGCGAAACTCGACGGACTACGCACGACCAATTCGGCGGATTATGAGCCCCAGCGTTCGAGGAGTCGTGCGAGATCGGCCGCATCGACCGATCCGTTGCGATCAAAGTCGGCAGCGGTTCCCGTGGGCGCAGGTCCCCAAGACGCCAAGATCAACGAAAGATCCGACGCACCCACCGTGCCGTCGCCGTCGAGGTCGATGGCCATGATCGTGCCGCCATTCGTCCACGCAGATGCAGGAATGATCGCTCGTGCGGTTCCCGGGCCTTCCCAACGCACGATTTCACCAGCGCCGCCGCCGTTCTCGAAGAACTCGACGACGATCGCGTGGAGGCCTGCTTCGAGCGCGACGCTGCCTGTGCGATCGACCATGCCGTGAAGGCCGTCGTTGTTCACAAGCAACTGGCCGTTCACGAAGAGTCGCGAGCCGTCGTCCGATTCGGTGGAGAGATTCCACACGCCGGTCGCTGGGACGCGGAGCCAACCCTCAAATCGCGCGGCGACATAGTCGGCGCGGCCGGAGAGCGAGAAGTTTCCGCCGGTTGATGGAATGTCGATGTTCGGAAGAATCGCGGTTCCGTATCGAGTGAGCGTCGAGAAATCGGGCAGCATCGACGTGTCGCCCGCGAGTGCGTACCAGTGTGCGCGCACGCCCGCGACCGCGTTGAGCACGTACGACTGCTGCAGAACCGCTCGGACGGTGACGTAGACGGTGGCGGTCGACGTGGCACCGCTCGCATCCACAATGGTGTAGTTGAAAGTGTCTGCGCCATCGAAGTTCGCTGGTGGCGTGTACTGCAGCTGGTTGTTCGAGCCGCCTGAGCCTGCAGCGAGCGCGACCGTTCCGCCCGCAGCACTCGTCGGGCTGAACGAAAGAATCGACGCCGTTGCGCAGTTGACGTAGCCGTCATTGAGCAAAACGTCGATGGAAACGGGCATGTTTTCGATGGTGGTCACGGCGTCATTCACCGCGAACGCACCTTGATTCACGCACGGTGTATTCGCGATGTGCGCGTTCATCGACGCGATCGAATACGGGTGGAACAACAGTGAGACGTTCGACATGCCACCAGCGCAAATGTGGCAGTACGACATGATCGTTCCACTCCACGCTTGCGAGCAATCGTTGGTGCCGCAGCCGTCCGCTTGCGGATTGTGGTCATGGGTGTGTGGTGCACCGAAGTTGTGACCGAGTTCGTGCGAGACGACCATCGGCTCCCAGTTTCCGTGATCGTGATCGACGAGCGGATAGGGGAATCCATAGCCAACGCCCGAAGAAAGGCCGAAACCGTAGTCTTGGTTCGAGCAGGCAACGCCCAGCCATGCGACACCGCCACCAAGGCCGCGGCCTGCGAGGTGGTGACCGAGATCGCGGACCACTGCTGTCTCGTTCGCGGCCCAGAAGTCGCGGTACTGGTAGAGCTGATCGACCATGCCGGTCATCGTCCAGGGATCTTCACCCGTCCAAAGACGCAGGAACGAGATCGGAATGCGCACGTCGACATCGCGCGCATAAATCTGGCTCGACGCGCCCATCAAGAGCAGCGCATATTGCGCGGCGGCAACGGTGTTTCCACCTTGCGCCGACATGGTGAACTCGGTGTCGGTGTCGACGGCGATCTTGAATTCGCGGCACGCGGGCCCGCCAGCAAGTCCACCGTCACCAGCGCCGCTTCCGTTGTGGGCGACGTTCTCTGCGAGTTCTGCCGCAGCACACGCAAGGCCCTCAACCGACTGCGCAGCGAGTGCGCTTTCGTGGGCGATCATCGGAGGAAGTCCGCGGTTGCGCGCGCGCAGGCCGCCGTCAGAGATCCACCACGATTCCGTGCCGATCTCGATCGAGCCCACGGTGAGATGTGCACCGTCGCCACGACCAAATCCAAGGTAGACGCGCGAGTCTGGTTCGCCTTGCACGGTGCCGGTATAGGCGAAGGGCAGTGGTGCATCAAACGGCGTGCGACGAACTTCGCCCTTCACGACGGCGGCAGTTTCAAGTTGGAAGTTCTCGTCGACGAGTGGCATCGGCGCGAGATTGACGGTCACTGCGCCTCGCGTCGGCAGATCAATCGTAATGCTCGCGGCGGGAACGCCCGCGCGCAACGCGGCAAACTCGTTCGCATCGAGCGCCCGATAGCCCGCGCCTTGGAGCGGTGGGGTTTGCTTCGGGCCCTGCTTCAAATGCTGCTTGTTCACCGCTGCTTGGCGCACGGCCGACGTCGAGGAATCTTTCGTGCCGCGATGCAGCGAAGAACTCGTTGCATCAAGCGACGGTGCGAGGAGAACGGCCAGTGCGAGTGCGGTGTAGGTCATGGGAAAGCGCAGTCAACGGGGTGCGGTGGCGTGAACCGGTCGGACAAGATCGGCTGAGAACGCGACAAAGCAAGATGAATCGGGGGAATTTGCGGTGAGTTCGTGACCAGTTCGTAACCAGATCTTGGTGTGCGCGTGGCGATCTGGTCGAGCGCGAATTTGCGGCGAATCTGTGAGATGTGACGGGCGTGATCAACTTACACGCTCGGCGATTGGTCGCAGAGTGCAAGCATCGCCATCGCAGTGATGCCGTGCTCGATCGCGGCGTCGTTGAAGTCGTACGTCGGTTGATGAAGATGCGCCGACTTCCACTGTCCATCCTCCGTACCGAGGATGTAGAAGCACGCTGGGATTTTCTCGGCGTAGAACGCGAAATCTTCGCCGCCCATCACAGGAACATCCATGTGTTCGAGCCGCTGCCATGGAAGATGCTCGCGCACAATGCGCTCAAACTCCGCGACGCTCTTGTCATCGTTGCGCGTGACGGGATATCCGCGTGTGTACACGACCTCAGCCTCGCAGCGATGTGCTCGCGCAACATCACGCGCGACTTCCGCGATGCGCCGTTCGATGTGCGAACGCGTTTCTTCGCGCAGTGCGCGCGCGGTCCCTTGCAGCGTCGCTGACGCGGGGATTTGATTGGTCGCCGTACCGGAGTGGAAGGTGGTCGTACTGACAACCGCCGCATCGAGCGGGTCCGTCTCGCGTGCGACGATGCTTTGCAGCGCAACCACGATCGCGCTCGCCGCGAGAATCGGATCGCGTCCGTGGTGCGGCCACGCTGCGTGCGCGGCTTGACCTCGCACCACAACTTCGTAGCGATCGCTCGAGGCAAAGAGCGAACCGCGCCGCGTTTGCAGCGCGCCGAGCGTCACGCCTGGAAAGTTGTGCAGGCCGTAAATGCGGCGTGGAGCGGGGCCTTCTGGAAGCGCGTCAAGCGCGCCATCTTCGACCATGCG
>JAIYCA010000315.1 GCA_027488265.1 Planctomycetaceae bacterium | reverse complement strand
AGCGCGACATATCCCGCGAACTGTGCAGGATCAAGACTCGCCGCGTGATCTGGACCTGTTGCGCTTCGGTCATACGTCAGGTGCTTCTCAAGAATCGCGCCGCCTGCAGCAATCGCGAGCGCACCCGTATCGAGCGACGTTGTGTGATCGCTGTAACCAACGATTCGGCCTGTCATCGCGCGAATTTCATGCATGGCGCCAATCGCGGCCATGTCGTCACGCGCTGGATAACTCGACGTGCATTGGAGAAATGCCAATTGCCGTACATCACGAAGCCAATGTGCTGCGCATGCGACTTCTTCGCGTGTCGCAGCGCCTGTCGAAACAATGAGTGGCTTTCCGAGGGAAGCCGCCGCGCGCAAAAGCGGAAGATTGACAAGATCAGGCGACGCCGTTTTGAACGCATGCCACACATGGTCACGTGCGTCTGCGAAGAGTGGAAGCGAGAACACAGTCACAATCGGCACAACACCGCACTTCAGACATTCTTCCGCGAGTGTTCCGAGTTCATCTGGAGAGAGTGTCAACGCCGCGAGCATCTCGCGCGGATCGCGCGCGCCGCTCTCTTTCTGATACGCCGCGAGCACTGCATCGCGCGACATCAGCATGGCCGCGTCAAACATCTGAAACTTCGCAGCGTCTGCCCCTGCGTCACGCGCGGCGTGCACGAGATCGCGCGCACGCTCGAACGAGCCATCGTGATTGACGCCGATTTCTGCGATGACGAAAGGTGCTCGGCCAGGACCAATTTCGCGGCCGCCAAGAAAGAATGGTTCGCCGTGTCGATCCGCGTCGCTCCAACAGGGATTCATACGTGCACCTCCTCGCGACTTCGAAGAATCGCTTCCGCCACCGAAAGATCGAGCGCAGAGTCCACGTCGATGACGTCACCTTCGCGCGTCTCGATGCCGCGTCGATCTTGGCCGAAGAACGCATGCGGCTCACCTTCGCGAACATCGAAAAGGCTTTCGCGCCGGACTGCAATCACGCCACCATCAGGCATGTAGAGCGGCGGCAATTCTTGTCGCCGATAGATCTTGTTCACGATGAACTGCGCAACGCGACCTTCGCCGTCCAGACGCGACATCCAATAGGGATGTGTCTTGCCAACGCGGTAGTAACTCTGCACGCTGTCTGCGCCACTTTCATCAAGCAGTGCGATCGCGCGATTTGCGAGGTCTGTGGGGCGCACTGGAACATTCGCGTAGAGCACAACAATCACACTCGCGCGCGATCCGCTTGCGAGCACTGCGTGGCGCACGGCGGCATCCACGGTCGCAGTGTCATTGGAAACATCGTCTGGCCGGAGGAACACATCGACACCTTCGTGTCGCGCGATCTCCGCGATCTCCGCCCCATCTGTCGAAACAATCGTTCGCTCGATCGCGTTTGACTGCAACGCGAATCGAATCGTCCGCGCGATCATGGGTACGCCCGCAACAGGGAGTGCATTTTTCCGCGGCAAACCCTTGCTTCCCGCGCGACCAATGACGACCGCGAGCACACGCTCCGCCTCGTGTGGCGTAGTCGCCTTCATCGCGGCATGCTGCGACGAGTGATCAGGTGTTCGATCGGTCATGGGATTGAATCACTTATGGGATTGAATCACTTCTGGGATTGAATCACTTATGGAGTTCGCGTCCAAAGATCAGGATGAGCCTCGCCGCCATCGCGCCGAATCTGCTTTCGACGTGCGACCAAGTCGCGCCAGATTCCAAGCAACGGACCACGATCGATATGCGCAAAGATGCGTTCTCCACGGAAATCGACTTCGCTCAACGGAACAGAACCGTCAGAAAGCACGAGCATGCGACGCAGCATCTCGCGCCACATCGCAGCGAAAGGCGCTCGTGCACTCGCGAGCGGCGGACGTGCATCGCTCGCCTCTGGCGGCGCGCCATCTTCACGTGGCGGCGCACCTTCGAGTACTGGTGTTCCAAGGAGATGCTGCCATCGGTCGAAGAATCCATCGATGTCTTCGTAGCTCTCGTGTCGACGCTGAAGGCGCGGCACAATCCACGGCGAAGCGAACGCAGCCGCTCCACTCGAGGAGAGTTCTACGCGACGCGCGAAGACACGTTCAATCCCCGCGAGAGCGTCGCGGAATCGATCGACACCATGCATACGTCGGTAGGTTTCCGCACTATCTGCATTGATTTCAACACTGACGACATCAACGCCTGCTTCAAGTACGGCATCGATCGCTTTGTGCGATGCGAGAAGCTCGGTTCGAATATGCACACCGCGAACACCGCCAGATTTCGCGATCTGTACGAAGCGCGCAACATCTGGATGAAGCAGTGGATCGCCCGCTCCCGCGAACGTCATAACACAGTCACGACTCTCAGCAACTTGCTCAACGAGCCGCGCAAATCGACGCTCCGTCATCACGGTTCGCTGCACACTTCCGAATCGATGTGGACTTGCCGCACCCGATCCTTGGCGCCCCGTATTGAGCTCGATCATGAGGTGCTGGGGCGTGAAGTAGGGAACCGTGTCGAACAACTGATGTTCGAGCAGTGCAACCGCCGCGCGCGCGTCGATGTCGGCGACACTCATGCGACCTTCACCAACTCCTGGCTCAATCGCACGGCGCATTCGAATCATGTTGCGCGGCGTGTCGAACACGCCACGAACGAATGAGCGTCGAATGACGTGATCGACTTGGATGCACACGTCTTTCGAGATCGGATCTTGCTGCGGTCGTGTTGGTTCATACGACAAAAGCCATCCGATCGATGCACGACGCCCACCTTGCGCGAGTTCCTGCATGAGCGATCGTTCGACGAGTACGCCGCAGAGTCCTGGCGGTGACTGCGTGAACACCACACGCAGAAGATCGGGGCGCGTTCGATGTCGCTGAATCAGCGCGTCACAACCTTCATCCCCCGTCACGGTGACAAGCGGCCAATCCGGTCCGACCGCAATTGCCGCGGTGATACCGAAGCGCTGCATCGCTTCGAGCATCGCCTTCGGGGCAAGCACTTCGTCGTACACCGTGAGGCCCGCGATGCCTCCGCGCCAGGAACTATCACTCCAGAGTCGTGCGCTTGCGATTGCAGCGCGCTCAGGACCAAACGGTGATCCGTTTGTGCGATGAATTTCGATAGGCAAACCAATGCGACGGCGATCGATCAGGCCGCCGATGT
>JAIYCA010000278.1 GCA_027488265.1 Planctomycetaceae bacterium | reverse complement strand
TCGTCGAGATCTTCATGGCGATCCCGGTGCTGTTCCTGCTGATCGTGGCTGCCGCGGTTCTTCCGCGCAACACCTACATGATGATGGCGATCATCGGCTGCGTCTCGTGGACGGGCGCTGCACGGTTCACGCGCGCCGAGTTTCTCAAGTTGCGTCGGCAGGACTTTGTGCAGGGAGCACAAGCCGCAGGTTTACCGCTGCGGTCGGTGCTCTTCCGTCACATGCTGCCGAACGGCGTCACGCCGGTGCTCGTCGACGCATCGTTCGCGGTGGCGGCGGCGATCATCGCAGAGGCCACGCTCTCCTACCTTGGCCTCGGTCCAGACGGACAGGCGTCGTGGGGCAAACTTCTTTCGAGCGCGACCGGAACGACAGGCACGTTCGTTTGGTGGCTCGCAGTTTTCCCAGGGTTCGCAATCTTCTTCACGGTCCTCAGCTACAACTTGCTCGGTGAAGCGCTCCGCGACGCGATTGATCCGAAACTTCGAAAGGCGGCGCACTGATGCTGTCGACCGCGCCCAACGCTGCGGCATCGCCCGCCCGCACGCAGCCGATTCTCTCGGTTCAAGATCTCGCCGTCAGTTTCGACAACGGCTCGGGCCCGCGTGTACAAGCCGTCGCTGGCGTGTCGATGACGGTGCATCCGAATCAGACGCTCGCCGTCGTCGGTGAGTCTGGTTGCGGCAAGAGCGTCACCGCGATGAGCACCATGCAGCTCATTCCGCGGCCGCCGGGGCGATTCGATCGCGGCAAGATCATGTTCGAGGGGCGCAACATCCTCGCGCTGTCCGAGCGCGAGATGCTTTCGATCCGCGGCGGCAAGATCGCGATGATCTTCCAAGAGCCGATGACGAGCCTCAATCCGGTCTACACGATCGGCGATCAGATCATGGAGGCGATTCTCCTCCATCAGAATGTTGGCGCCGAGCAAGCGTGGTCGATCGCGATTCAAGCGATGAAGGATGTCGGCATTCCGAAGGCTGAAGAGCGGATGAAGGCGTATCCGCACCAGTTCTCGGGAGGTATGAGCCAGCGCGTGATGATCGCGATGGCGCTGGCGTGTCAGCCAACGCTGCTCCTCGCCGACGAACCGACCACCGCGCTCGACGTCACGATTCAGGCGCAAATTCTCGAGTTGTTGCGGGAACTGCAGCGTTCGCGCGGCATGGGCATCATGCTCATCACGCACAATCTTGGCGTCGTCGCTGAGAACGCCGACGTCGTCTGCGTGATGTACGCCGGCCGCGTGGTCGAGTATGCGCGCGTCTTCGAACTCTTCGACAACCCGCTGCATCCCTACACACGCGGGCTCTTCAATTCGATTCCACTGCTCGCGACGCGCAAGCATCGTCTCACAACGGTCGAAGAGGTCGTGAAGGACGCGCGGCAGTTCACGCTGCCGCCGCCGGGTGGCGCAGGCCTTGAGATCGGAACGAAGCATGGATCACTCATTCCGTGGTGGCCGGACCCGCCAACGGGCGTGAAGCCGAAGCTCGCGCAAGAGGGCGACGAATACGCGCTTGTGCAAGTCGCTCCGACGCGTTGGGTTGGCTGCTTCAAGACCGCTGAGGTTGCCGCGCATCCGAGCCCAGCGCCGGATCTTGACTATCGCCGCGAGGACTACCAAAGCGGAAATGCGTGATTCTGGCCCCGAAGCGCACGTTGATCGGTCGTGGTCGCCTTCGAGCGGACAAAGTGATCTCGTCTGGCACGAACGGTCGTTTGATGCGCTGAGTGTGCGTCAGCTCTATGCGATCATGGCGTTGCGCGCGCAGGTCTTCGTGGTCGAGTAGCGCTGCGCCTACCAAGATGCGGATGGCTGCGACGCGGCGAGTCGCCATCTCTGGGCTGAGCAGTCCGACGGCACGATCGTCGCCTATCTGCGGATTCTTCCTGCGGGAGTGAAGTTCGCGGAGGTGAGTCTCGGAAGGGTGATCACTGCACCCGAAGTACGACGAAGTGGTCTTGGCCGCGAACTCATGCGACGCGGGATTGCCGCCGTTGGCGAACACGTGCCGATTCGAATCGGTGCGCAGGCGTATCTCGAGCGGTTCTACGCGGAGTTCGGATTCGAACGCACGTCGGCCCTCTACGACGAGGACGGAATCCCGCATATCGAGATGCTGCGCCGAGGAGTTTGAGTTGGGCCTTGAGTTGGGCCTTGAGTTGGGCCTTGAGTTGGGCCTTGAGTTGGGCCTTGAGTTGGATTTTGAGTTGGACTTGCGAGTCTCTTCGCGTCGCGTGGTGCATCCAGCGAACCAGTCGCGCGAAACGTGGCGACCATGCCGAAACTCGCTCCAAAGTCTGCCACGAAGAAGTCCGTGACGAAGAAATCCGTGACGAAGAAGTCTTCCGCGAAGTCCTCAACCAAGTCGACCACCAAGTCGACCACGAAGTCGACCGCGAAGAAGCCTGCAACGAAGTCCGCAACAACGGCTTTGGCGAAGGCCCCGAAAGTCGCCTCCGCGCAGACCGTGAAGGTCGCTGCGAAGTCGCCCGTGCAAAAGGGTGCTGCGAAGAAGACGGCTGCGACCACCGCGACGGCCGCTCCTGGACTCATCGCCGTCGGTGAACTCGCACCCGACTTCCGTGCCGTCGATGCCGCTGGCAAGACCATCACCCGCGCAAGCATGAAGGGCAAGTCCTTCGTCCTCTACTTCTATCCGCAGGACGACACGCCGGGCTGTACCGTCGAAGCGTGCGCGTTCCGCGACAACCGCCCGAAGTTCGAGAAGCTCAACTGCCCCGTACTCGGCGTGAGCCCTGATTCCTCGGAGAGCCACCGCAAGTTCGATGCGAAGTACAGCCTCGGCTTCACGTTGCTCGCCGACGCGCCCGGCGCCGATGGCGTGCCGCCCGTCGCCGCCGCGTTCGGCGTTTGGCAAGAGAAGAGCATGTACGGACGCAAGTACATGGGCATCGTGCGTACGACCTACGTGATCGATGGTCGTGGTCGTGTCGCCGCACGCTTCGACAAGGTGAAGGTCGAGGGCCACGCGGACGCGGTGCTTGACGCTGTGTCGACGCTCGGTCGCTGAGCGATACGGAACAAGCACTCGAGCACGTTTCCTCTCTCACGTGTTCTCGATCACGTGTTCTCTATCACGTGTTCTCCATCACGCATCCCTCATCGGGCATGAAGTTCGTTCGCACAGGTTGATTGTGGGCGGGGCGTCGCTTTGATCGCGCGCCGCGCATCATGGTGGCTCTTCCTGCGGTGTGCGCAGCGAGGCCACTTTTGGTGCGCGTGGAGGTCCCATGCGCCCAGTCGTACCCGTCATCGTTTCATGCGCCGCCGTTGCCGCTGCAGCAGCAGTCGTCCCGTCCGCATTCGCCACCATCGTGCTCGCGGACGGCGAGTCCATTTCGCTTGAGTCGATCGTTGGTGCTGGGGGCGATCGCAGTGTTCGCATCGGCGATCAGGAGTACTTTTTCGGCGTCTTCGAGTCGCACTTCGCGGCGAGTGGCATCACGCTCACGGCGCGCATCAACGACATCGCGAATCAGTTTGGTCGTTTCGATACGGGCTTCGATCTCGCGGGCGGCTTCTCCGATCTGCTGCCATCGAACGAGGAGCCAAGCATGATGTCGATCGGTTTCACCGTGACGATCGTGCCCGAGGCGGCGAAGAACGGCGTTCGGCTTTGCGACGCTTGGATGCAATTTGATGGTG
>JAIYCA010000007.1 GCA_027488265.1 Planctomycetaceae bacterium | reverse complement strand
CTGCCTTCTCAGGGTCAGCAAGACCCGCGAAGTTCTCACGCAACGTCGGCGTCGTCGCAAGGACGCGCACGGCGTCGATACCGCCCGAGATCAGCGGCTCCCAACCACCTGCCGAAATGTGCGCTTCGGCGGCTTGCTCAAGTGCCGCGGTCAACATGCCGCGCGAGATACCGTCGAGTGCTTCTTTCCAATCTTCGGCGAAGGCCTCGTTGAACTCGGGCAGCGGCTTCGACGGATCGAAGCGCTTCGCGTAGTCGGCGCGGAGGCGCCAGAGTTCGCGCGGGGCGTACTGCGCGAGGAGCATGATGCGCTTGTTGACTTCGTCGAGCTGCGCGTCGTAACGACGGAACGCCGCTGCGTCGCCCGACTCTTCAAAGAGCGTGCGCATGCGGAAGAGAATCTCTTGCGCGACAAGCCAATCGCCATCCTTCTGCGCAGTCGCTTCGGCGGTCTCGGCCTTCGCGAAGAGTTCGCGCATTTCAGGAAGATCGAGCGCAGCGGCCCAGTTGTCGGAGAGCGTTTGCAACTTGACCGCGGCGGTGAGCGCCTTGGTTGTTTCGCCCTTCGCCGACGCTTCCTTCATTTCTTCGAGCGCCTTCGCGCGATCGGCGTCACGCACCTTCGTGCCTTCGTCGACGTGGGCGTTTCGGACGGCGATGAAATCGCGCAGACGCTTTGCTTCGATCGCAGCGACCGATGGCGGTACGTTGGCAAGCGCGTTCTCAACGGTGTCGAGATCGCCAGACTTGGCCGCGTTCCAAACCATGTCCGACCACCGAGCGATGTCGATCGGGTCGATCGGTTGACCTGCGACCTGCGTCGCGGGGGTGCCTGCCGCGGGCGTCGTTGCGGGCGCGGGTGCCGTGACGGTCGCGGGCGGAACAGCAAATGCGGACGCGACACCGGCGGCGGCGAAGCCACTCATCAACGCAGCGCCCAAAACGAGCGCTGCAGGTCGGCGGATGCTTCGGAAGAACGTGTTTCGATTCAACTGCATGGGGGCTCCATCGGTGTTCGCAGCCGTTTGAGGTGCGCGGTTTTCGTCGCGGGATTCCTCGTTGACCACTTCAATTTCGGCCGTCACAGCGGCCCTTCGAACTCTCGCACTTCGGTCGTTCGCCCTCGAAAGTTCAAAGTGTCTCACAAACTTGGCGAAGCTGGGGCGATGGTGTACCGTTTCTATCGGTCGTCGGTGCAGATTCCGATACGAGAGTGCTGAGTGAGGCGGCCGCGTGCGGGCGCAACGAACGGCAGCAAACGGTGCACGGCACGTGCCATGCAGTGCCAGGCACTGGGCGGCACGTGCCGTGCACCCTCGATCCCAACCTCGAGCCCAACGTCGAGCCCAACCTCGAACCTACCGGCCCGCAATCGCCTGAAATCCCACGCCACATGGCTTCAGACCAACCCACAAATCCGAGCAATTTCGGCGATGGCGGCGCAAGCGGCCCATCGGACGGACGCGCGCGGGAGCCCGAAGCCGACTCCCGCGCACCGCATCGCCCCGTGCGGCCCGCGAGCCTCGTGCGACCAGCGAGCCTCGGGCCGATCGCAAGCGGTGGTCCCGCTGAACCCGACGTCTCTCCGGCGACCGAGGACAAGCCCGCGCCCGCCCCGGACGATGATCCGCTCGTCGGCTTCGATTTGCTCCCCGACGAGCCCAGCGGCATCGACCCTCCGCCCCCGCCGCGCCCGCTCCAAACTTCACAGAACCCCTTGCCGACCGCGGCTCCTCCGACGCAGCAACCATCCACCCCAGCCGACGACGCTCCAAACCCCTGCGCCGTTTGCGGATACGACCTACGCGGCTCGCGTGGTCGACCTGCGTGCCCCGAGTGCGGAACCCCCGTCCCGCTCCGTCGCAGCATTCCCATGGCGAAAGACGAACAGTTCCAATTGCGCGCCGACGTGGTGCGCATTTGGAATTCGCTCGCGTTTCTGTCACTCGTGCCGATCGCGCTGCTTTCGCCCGTTCCGTGTCTGCCGTGCTTCGGGATCGTCGCGGCCGTGGCGCTTGCGACTGCTCCTGGATTTCGACTCGCGGCGATTCGCAACCTCGACATCCTTCCAGACACGTTGCGCGACGGCGTGCGTCGAGAGCGTGCACGGTTTCACCAAACACAGCTCGTCGAAGGTGGCGTCGCGCTTCTCATTTGCATCTACGCGGCACTTGGGACTTTCGGATTGCTGCCGGCGAAACTCGCCATCCTCTATCGCGCGCTCATCCTCGCGTGGTGGTGTATCGCGTGTGCTGGTCTCGTCGCGCAAACGCGGTACGCCGAAGCGCTTCGCGTTCGCGCGGGCGCGGAAGATCCGGAGTCCGCCGCACAGGCTTCGAAAGCGCGCCGCACGATTCGGGTGGCTTTCGTGCTCGCGGTGATCGCAGCGTTTGGCTACTTCTGTGCGAGCATCGCGCCTGTCGCGATCGGCAACGTGCTTTCCGTTGGCGCACTCGCTCTTCTCGTGGTTGCGAGCGTGGTGTTCATTCTCGCAGCACTTGAGATACGTGGCCACGCAGAGGCAACCGGCGAGGCGCTCTATTCGAGCCCCGCGCTTGCGAAGGCTGTTGTCAAGAAGACCGTTGAGGTTTCGCCTTCAGAGGCTGCGCTTCAATCACCGCCCGATCGGATTCCTCCGACGACGCGGAAGGCAAACGACTCAGACGACGACGCGCCGATTCCGCTTGCGTGAATCGATGCGCGTTTCAACGGTGCCGTGCACTGTTTCGGTTGGCACTGTTCGGGTTGATTGCGCGTGCGTCAGCTCTTCGCCGCGCCAAACGCATGTTCGGCGAGATCAATCGCGCGGCCAAGCGCAGAAGCCTTGTTGATTGTCTCTTGCCATTCTGCGGCGGGATCACTGTCGAGTACGACACCCGCGCCCGCTTGCAGATGCACCGTCCACGGCGCGCGCGCGCCATCCGGAACCGGAATCACCATCGTGCGCAGCGCGAGCGCGATGTCCATGTTGCCCGAGTACCCGATCGCGCCAATTCCGCCGGAATATGGCCCGCGCCGCGTCGGCTCCAGCTCATCGATGATCTCAATCGCGCGAACTTTCGGCGCACCAGAAACGGTTCCTACGGGAAGCGTCGCACGCAGCGCATCAAACGCGTCGCAGTCGGGGCGCAACCGCCCTGTCACCGTCGACGAGATATGCATGACGTGGCTGTATCGCTCGACCTCCATGCAGCGCTCGATCGCGATCGAACCCGTCTCACACACGCGGCCAATGTCGTTGCGACCAAGATCGACGAGCATGACGTGCTCGGCGCGTTCTTTGTCGTCGGCGAGCAATTCCGCCTCAAGCCGCGCGTCGTCTTCCGCCGTCCGTCCTCGCGGACGCGTGCCTGCGAGTGGCCGATTCGTCACGACGCCATCATGCACGCGGCAGAGAATCTCCGGGCTCGACGCAACAAGAATCGCGCCTTCTCCCTGCAAATAGATTTGGTACGGGCTCGGATTCACCACGCGCAGCGCGCGATAGAGATCAAACGGATCGACGGACGTCTTACGCTCAAGTCGCTGCGAGAGCACCACCTGAAACGCGTCACCCGCGCGAATGTACTCCTGCGCTCGACGCACGAGCCCTTCGAAATCAGCGCGCGCAATGTTCGACGGAGGAACTTCCGGCCGACGTGCGAGATCAATATCAATCGCACCGTGGGCAAGACGCGGTCCGTCGGCGGCGAGTTGTGCCTCAAGCGCATCGAGTCGATCGACAAGCGATGCAAATGCGCGCTCGCGCGTTGGAAACTCATCGATCCGCGCCGAAACAATGGCGTGCAGCGTCTTCGCCACATGATCGAACACGACGATGTCTTGATAGAGACCAAAGTGGAGATCAGGAATCGCACGGTCATCTTTCGGTGCGCGCTCGAACGAGAGTTTCTCGGGCTCGAGGTAGCGCACACTGTCGAAACTCGCGAAGCCGACGAAACCGCCCGTGAATGCAGCGGGCAACTTCAACGACGCCAACGCTTCGCGCGACGCCGGGCGATAGGGTGCCGCGAGTTCGCGCAGAAGCGCGAGCGGGTCGCGCCCACCCTCCGCTTCACCAATCGAGCGCCGCGTGCGACGGCGATGATCGACGATCGTCGTCGCGAATCCCTTCGACGAGAGTTCAAGTACTGGCCGCGCGCCGAGGATCGAGTGCCGCCCGACATTCGTGCCGTTCTCAACCGATTCGAAGAGAAAACTCGGTGCGGTCCGTTCATCTGGTAGCACGAGCCGGCGATAGGCGAGCACCGGCGTCAACTGATCGCTCATCAACCTCCTTGAGAGGATGACGAGCGGACCTTCCGCGGACTGTCGCTCAAAGGATTCCTTCAGTTCTTGCACGCGCGGAAGCGTAACCGATCGCGCTCTCGCGGCTACCATCGCCACCCATGCCGACGGCGACGAATTCACAGCACGATCACGCATCGCGCGCTACCGCAGTTGCGCCAGCCGCGCGTCTCAGCGCCATCAAGAAAACCTACTTCAAGCCTGACGGTTCGGTGCTTGTCGAAGCGTTGAAGAGCCTCGACCTCGTGATTCCGCGCGGTGAGTACATCGCGATCATGGGCGCATCGGGCTCGGGGAAATCGACGCTGATGAACATCCTCGGCTGCCTCGATCGACCAACGTCGGGGCGTTACGAACTCGACGGTGCGGCGGTCGAGAGTCTCGGCGACGACGAACTCTCTCGCGTGCGCGGACAGAAGATCGGCTTCGTCTTTCAGGCGTTCAATCTGATCTCTGAACTCACGATCGCGGAGAACGTCGAAGTGCCGCTCCTCTACCAAGGCATCCCCGCGTCCGAGCGCCGCGAGCGCGCCGTCGAAGCGCTGAGCTTGGTCGGGCTCGAAAATCGACTTCATCACCGTCCGCGCGAACTCTCGGGTGGCCAGCAGCAGCGCTCTGCCATCGCACGCGCGCTCGTCGGAAAGCCCGCGATTCTCATGGCCGACGAGCCCACAGGAAACCTCGACTCATCGACGGGCAGCGCGATCCTCGAGACCTTCGAAGAACTGCATGCGAAGGGCCTCACGCTCATCATGGTTACGCACGACGATCGCATCGCCGATCGCTGCCAGCGCGTCGTGCGATTGAAAGACGGCGAACTCGAACTTGATCGCGACGGCGGCGGGCGCAAAAGGCGCACGGAGCCCACGGAGCGCGCGGAGCACGGTTCGTGAAGAGCACGCAGCCCGGCGGGACGTGGCTGCGTGTTGAAGACCGCGCGCGCGTGGTCGGCATCGATCCAGGAACGCGCATCGCTGGCTACGCGGTTGTCGACTTCAATGCGCGCGGTGATGCGGCGATTATCGATGCCGGAGTCTTTCGCCTCGATGCGACAGCGTCGCTTGCAACGCGCATTCACCAGCTGTTCGAAGACGTCACCGCGCTGCTCACCGAGCACAGCCCTTCGCACATGGCGCTTGAAGCGGTGTTTTCACACACCGATCACGCGCGCACTGCGATTCAGATGGCGCACGGTCGCGGAGTTGTGCTGCTCGCGGCAGAAATGCGCGGTGTGCCCGTGGCTGAATTGCCACCGGCGGAAGTGAAGCGCGCGCTGACCGGAAATGGCAACGCGACGAAAGCACAAATGCAGCGGGCCGTCATGACGCAGTGTGGACTTGCCACGATGCCAGAACCACCCGATGTTGCCGACGCGATCGGAATCGCGCTCTGTGGCGGACGCCGATTGAGAGGACTTGCATGAGGGGGCTTGCATGAGCGGCCTTGAATTTGGATGTGCGCAAGCGGCGGCTGTGACATCGAGCGGCAGCGTGTGTGCGCGCATCGGCTCACGGAATGTGTCGCGCACCGCGCGATGGATCTGTTCCGTGCTCGCAGGAAGCGCTGTGTTCTTCGCTGGTTGTGCAACATCGTCGGATGCGCGAATCACAGCGACCGAGCCCGCGCCTGCCGCGAACACTCCCACGCTCGTACCACCGCGCTCGACGGAAACACCCGCGACGCAAGCCCCCGCGCAAGCCCCCGCAGAAGCAACTCCCTCAGAAGTCATCCCCCCGCAAACGACTTCAGCCGACCGGACTCCCGCAGAAGCATCCACCGACGCGCCGAACGCACCCGCCGAGGCGCCAGCCGCACCGATCGAGTGGCTTCAATTCACGCCGCAGATTCGTATCGACCGCGCACGCGGCGTCATCGTGTGCGACATCGTGTCTGTCCTCGACGTTGGGTTCCTCGAGCAATACGTTTGCGCCGTCGGTACGCGCGAACACGAGTCGCTCTTCGTCTTCGAAGGGAAGGCAAGCGAATTGCACGCCGCAATGCTGCTTGCAGGCTGGACGCCTGGTAAGCCAGGCAGTTGGCGTGAAGTACCACCGCAACCAACCGATGCGGCCGAAAAGGCTCAACCGACCGAAGAAGCGCAACGGCTTCTCAGCGATCCCACCGCGCAGAACCAACGATTCGTCGCGGTACCGCCCAGTGGTGAGTCGCTCATGATCACGGTCGAGCTGCCCGACGGTTCCACGCATCCCCTCACCTACTTCGTGCGTGCATCGCCACTTGGAAGACCGACGAGTGGAGAAACAGACGGCAGTGCCGCAAGTGCCCCTATGCCGCCCAGTCGCTTCGTCTTCGCTGGCTCACGATTCCGTACCGATCAGCGCACGGGCGTCGAGCGATACATCGCCGACGGGTCAGGCTCCATCGTCGGGCTTGTCACGTTTGGCGATGAGACGATCGCCGCGGTCGATGTGATTCCCGATCAGGTTTCGGCGGCGGAGCCCGTGTGGGAAGTCTTCACCGAGCGCATGCCGAAGCCTGGCACGCGATGGACGCTTCGCATCGAGCGTGCGCAGCCGCGGCGACGGCGGATGAAGCAGGTCCATAGTTCTGAAACTGGGCAGGAAACCTGCGCTGAGACCGACGCCCACCCTACGAAACGTTGTGGCGAGAGAAGAGGCGAAAGAAAAAAGGCCCGGCCGAGACAGAGCCTCAGGCCGAGCCCTTCCGGGGGCAATTGGGGCGACGCGCGAGCGTCGGAAGGACAAAGTAGGCGTTTACCTACCTTGAACAGCGTACCGCCGACATCGACTCAGTCTAGGGGGTTCCTTGCGAAATCCCCATCGAAAGTCAACAGTGGGCTGCAGCCAATCAGAATTGCCGGACCGAGATCCAGAAGCCTCCCGTGGATCGCGTCAGTGCAAGTCTCGCTTCTGAGGTTCTTTAGAGAGAAAGTCGGCCCTGAGGGTCAAGTCCGCCCAACTGACGCGGCCGAGGGGGAGTTTCCGTGTACCTACTGACGCGCATTGTCCGACTCCCTCTGACCATGGCCCCCTACCGGTTCGGCTCGAACGGCCTGGTCGGGTCATCCTCGGCCGGACTGGCGGGAATCGGGGAGTTCCACGTCGCCTGTCGAGGCGAGTTGCTCGAGTCGGGCTACCTCGTCGATATCACGGTCATCGACCGAGCGATTCGAGCCGTCTTTCCGTCTCGGATCGCGGCGGCTCTTCGGGAAGAGGCGAGCAACCGGAGCACCCTTGACGTCGTCCGGCTGCTCCTCGAGGGCTCGGAAGAACTGCGCAAGCAC
Source organism: Planctomycetaceae bacterium (assembly GCA_027488265.1). Classification (GTDB taxonomy): domain Bacteria; phylum Planctomycetota; class Phycisphaerae; order Phycisphaerales; family SM1A02; genus QWPT01. The sequence continues at coordinate 2,766 of JAIYCA010000007.1, read as the reverse complement.
CTCCCCGCACCGCTCGCGCGCCTTGCCTTCCGCAGTTCGCCCTTCCTCGAGGTTTCGCTGGAGTTCAACGCAGCCGCCCGTGCTGCATCGACCACTGCAGCCTCACCAACCGATAGCAACAACCACACGCGTCCCCTCGCTGAGAGCGCTCTCACCATGCCGAACACCGTCGATACCAGTACCGGTGCGCACCCCCCAGTTTCCGCGTCGCCCCGCGCGGTCCTCCGAGAGACATTCGAGTTCGCGGCATCACATCGGCTCCATCTCTCCGCGCGAAGCGACGGGGAGAACCGCGCGCTCTTCGGAAAGTGCAACAACCCGAACGGACACGGGCACAACTACCGCATCGCGGTGGCCGTCGAGGTTGACGCAAGCGCTGCGCCGGAAGCGCGACCGAGCTTCGCGACGATCGAACAGATTGTCGAGAAGGAGATCATGGGTCGGTTCGATCACAAGCACCTCAATCTCGACTGCCCTGAGTTTGCGCAAACGAACCCGTCGGTCGAGAACATCGCGCGGGTCTGCTTCGAAGTGCTCTCTGGACCATTCGCCGCCGCGGGAGGCAAACTTCGAGATGTTGAGGTTTGGGAGACTGACAAGACAAGTTGCCGATATCCGTCCGAGTGAACGCGGTAAGGAATCGTAAAGCGCGCTTTCCACGCGCGGCAGGATGAACGCACTCCGCAGAGATCGAAGCCGCACCACTTTCAGAAGCCCGTTTGGAAAGCAGTTCAAAAGGCCGGTTCCAAAAGTCGGTTCCAAAAGTTGGTTCCAAAGGTTGGTTCCCAAAGCCCCGGATTGCACAGCGAATCACAGCGAGTCAAGCCATGCATGCACCCATCCGAACCCTGCTCGTGACGATGCCGATCGCCCTCTCCCTCGGATTCCCGCTTGGAATGGAGTGTGGAACACCGCTTGGTCTATCGCAGGCATCTGCGCAAACACTTCGACCCGTGCAACCGCCTCCATCGTTGACTCCCAAGCAGAACGCATCACCGCAGGCTCCGGCTGCTCCGCTGCCGCCTCCACTCTCCGTTGCCGAACAGCGCTTTCGGGATCTTTCGACGCGCGTCCGCGCACAGGGCGCGATTGATGACGCTGTTCGAACCGAACTTCGTTCACTTTCGGCGCTGCTCGACACCGATCTGGCAGCACCGACCACGTCCCGTGACGTGGCACTACGACTCCTTGCCGCCCGCATTCAGTGTGCCATCTGGCTTGAAGACAACGCCGCCATCGACGCAGCCTTCACCCGCCTCACCGCGATGAACCCAACGTCCGAAGCAACCGCGCTGGCGTGGGCTCGCGAACTCATCGCCATGGCGCAGTTCGAACGCGCAGCCCAACTCTTGCAATCACGCGAGTTCACCACGCGGGCGATCGATGCCAAGATCGCGCTTGGCGACGCACTCACAGGCCTCCATCGCTTCGACGAAGCACAGGCTTCCTTCAACACCGCTCCCGGCGGACGAACCGACGCCCAGCAGAAAGCGATCAGCGATGGCACGTATCGCACGCAGACCCTGCGAGAGATGTTCGAGAAGGAACTCGTGGCGATGGATCGCGATCAGACGCGTGGCGATCTTCCGCTTGTGCAGTTGATGACTTCACAAGGTCCGATCGAACTCGAACTCTTCGAAGAGCAAGCACCGAACACCGTTGGGAACTTCATCGAGCACGTTGAGGCTGGGCACTACGACGGCACGACGTTCCATCGCATACTGCGAGGACTCGGCGTGCAAGGTGGAGACCCCGCGACTGCCGAGGGTGCCGCGGGTGGAAAGTCGACGGGTGGATGGACGATTCCCGACGAATCTGATCGCGCCGATCGACGCGCGCCACTCGCGGGCCGGCTCATCATGGCGAAGCAAGCGCCGACGACGGGTGCGCGCGAAGTTCCTGCGCCGCACTCGGCTGGATCGCAGTTCGTGGTGCTTCTCTCGCCCATGGAAGAACTCGATGGCAAGTACACCGTCTTCGGCCGTGTGACCGATGGTTTCGACGCTGCTCGCATGCTGACACCGGAAGACACCATCGTCTCCGCGCGCGTGCTCAGAAAGCGCGAGCACGACTATAAGGGCGTCCGGTTTTCCGAAGCGGCTTCGGGCAACTTCAACATGCCACGCACGATCGCCGAAGGCGGCAACCGCGCTGCTCCAGCATCTGCCGCGAGTCCGAGCGGTGTCGGCGGCATCAACCTTGGTTCGACGCCCGACTCGAAGTTGACACCTCCATCGCCGATCCAGCCCGTGCAGCCACCGAAGTCTGTGCAGACAACGAAGCCCGCCCAGACGACGAAGCCGGTTCCTCCGGCAAAGCCCGCGCCGGCACCGCGCTAAGTGGAATCACGCGTCGCGAACGGGAATCACGCGTCGCGAACGAGAATCACGCGTCGCGCGACTTGTCGAGCACCGCGTTGGTCTCGGCGCAGTAGCGATAGGTGCAACCCTCTTCTTCCTCGCGCGTCGGCTTGTGGCTGCCATCGCAGAACGGGAACTTCTTCGAGAGTCCGCAGGCGCAGACGAAGATGGGCTTGTCCGAGGGCTCGACCTTCACGGGTCCGGTCGCGGTGAGTTTGACGATGCGTGCCATATCGATGTTGCTTTCGCAGGCGCGACGAGAGCGATCGCTGCGCCGTGTTTGACTTTCGCGCGGGCTCAGAACTCGAGATCTGCCTCGCCAAACAGGCGGAAGCCCTTCCGGCGGAGGATCTGACCCGCGAGCGTGTTGTCGTCGGTTGAGAGAACAACCGTCGCAATTCCCTCG
>JAIYCA010000189.1 GCA_027488265.1 Planctomycetaceae bacterium | reverse complement strand
AGCTTCGCTTCAGGTGCCCGCTCTCGCTCGCTTTCGCGTGATCCACGCCAAAGGTCGCCGCCGCAGCGGCGACCGCAGCAACGGTATGGCTTGCCGAAGGCGGAGCGCAGCGAAGCCTGAGCGGTTGATGCGGTAGGCGACGGTCGTTTCGTGTGGCACTACCCCCCTGCGAAGCAGGGGGTAGTGGCTTGAGTCGCAAGCACGAACGATGCGCCGCGCAAACATGGTTGAATCTGACGCATGAACCGCGCGCCGCCATCACCAAAGGTGATGCCACACGAGACGTTCAGTGTTGCCCGGCGTCATTCTCTCGCGCTGCACTTCGTTCCGCGCTCGCGCTCCCACTACCGCCACTCGTGGCGCGGATAGCGTCGTCGCAGTTCGTTGCGCATTTCGGGATACAGCACACGCCAGAAGTTGGCGAGATCTTGCGTCACTTGCAGTGGGCGATAGTTCGGGCCGAGGATTTCGACGACGAGCGACACGCGACCGTTTGCAACTTTCGGTGTCTCTTCAAGGCCGTAGAAATCTTGGATCTTCGCACGTCCTCGCGGCGGCTTTCCGAGTTCGTACTCGACCTTCATGTTGAAGCCGCGCGGCATGCGAATCGCGGCAGGAGCCATTTTTTCGACGAATTGAATGTCGTCCCACGAAAGCACGCCGCGCACTGCATCAATCGCGGGCTTCGCCTCAACCTCGCGCGCACGGATGCAGCCTGAGCAGAGTTCTGCGCGCACAACATCGAGTTCATCGTCGGCGTAGGTGATGAGTCCGCGCTCCGGAAACCACTCCGCGACGCAACGAACGCGCGCGATCCATGGTTCGCAGTGCTCTTCCCAGCCGGTTGGTTTGATCTCGCCCGACTTGATGCGCGCGACAAGCTCCGCATCGACTGCAGGAGACGACTTTGCAGGACGTGCGCGCCGCTCGACGATTGCACCGTGAAAAAGCGTCTCTTCCGCGGTCTCCACAGCGCGCGACTCCGCGTTCCATCCCGCGACGGATCGCGTGGTGAATGCATCAGGCAGCGCATCTTCGACGAGCTTTCGCGGCACGGGGTGTGCGACGGGAATCGACACAAGTCGGTCGTGGTCGGGGCCAGACTCACGGACCTCGAGCGCAATCAGAAAACCCGCGTCGTGCACAAGAGATTCTTTCGCGAGTTCCACGCGACGTCGACCGGCGAGCGCGCAGTGGGGGCGCGAAGTTTCGAGTTTGAACGCGATGCGATCGGGGAACCCTGCGATGAGCGCACGATCGACTGCGTCATTCGTCGTGTTGTGCTCGGTGCGCGAGACAACGCGATCAAGACTGCGTGTGAGTTGTTCGACGACAAGGACCGCCTCGCGACAGGCCATGCGATCCGCGGCCGCGTGGAACTCGCGGCGTTGCGCCCGCGCGAGGAGCTTCTCGCGAGCGAGTGCGTCGCTGCGCGGATCGCCTTCATCGAGGAGATCGAGCAGCGCATTCACGGGAACACTCTCGGCTGGATCGCGGTCAGAAAGTGCAGCAGCAATGCGTGCGACCGGCTCGGCGCAACCGAGTCGTGCCGCTTCAACGAGTGCGCGCGCCAATCGAGGATGCGCTGGAACGCGTGCCATCGCAGCGCCTTCGTCGGTGAGTCGCGTGTCATTGATCGGCGCGTCCGCGCGAATGGCGCCGAGCGCGACAAGCGTGCGTCGCGCTTCATCAATGCGTGTCGCGTCGGGAGCGTCGAGCCACGGAAACCGCGCGAAATCACGCACACCAAGTGAAAGTGTCTCGAGCATCGCGCTCGCGAGGTCGATGCGCGCGACTTCTGCGACCGTATGCGCTTCGCGTCGTTCATGTTCAGCAAGCGACCACAGTCGTTTCGCCCGTCCGGGTGCGGTACGACCCGCACGGCCTGCGCGCTGTTCGGCACTCGCTTTCGACACGGGCTCGACGCGCAGCGTGTCCATGCCACGCAATGGGTCGTAGCGATGGATGCGTGCGAGGCCCGCGTCAATCACCGTACGAACGCCTGGAATTGTGAGGCTCGTTTCCGCGACATTCGTTGCAACGATGACGCGACGTCGTCGCAGTGGATCGACCGCTGAAACCGCGCGATCTTGTTCATCCGGCGTGAGTGAACCGTGCAGCGGAAGTACTTCAACATCCACTCCCGCGCGCGACGCTGCAGTGCGTGCACGCTCGCATGTCTTCATGATTTCGTAGGCGCCTGGCATGAAGATGAGGACGTGACCCGGATCATCGGATTGGCCGCGCGCGTACGCATCAAGGATGTTGCCGAGCGCGTTTGCTGCGAGATCCCACGGCGTTTCGCGCGATGGTTTCGCGAGATACTCAATCTCCACGGGAAACGAGCGGCCCTCTGCAACCACTGTTTCGCAACTGAGGAAACCTTCGAGCCGCTGCGCTTCCAGCGTGGCACTTGTCACGATCATGCGCAGATCCGTGCGGCGCGACTCTTGCGCGAGTTTCACAAGTCCGAGCGCAACATCGACGGCAACAGAGCGCTCGTGAAACTCGTCGAGGATGACCGCGCCAACTTTCGAGAGCGCAGGATCACGCTGCATTTGACGCACAAAGAGGCCGTCGGTCACGAACCGAATGCGCGTCGATGATCCAACGCGCCGATCGTGGCGTGTTTCGTATCCAACGATGTCGCCGAGTTCGCTATTGAGTTCCGCAGCGACGCGCGCGGCGAGCGTGCGCGCAGCAAGTCGCCGTGGTTCGAGTACGACGATGTCGCCACGCACAGACTCGTGATCGAGCAAAAACTTCGGCAATTGCGTTGATTTTCCCGAGCCCGTCGCGGCGACAACCACAAGACGATTTGACGATTGCAATGCATCACGCACGCGTTCACGCACGCGTTGAATCGGCAATTCTTCAGGAGTGGGCGGCCGCGAAGATGTCGCCATCAGATCGCGCTCTCATGCCACGACTCGCCACCGCCGCGTCGACGGTGGCGCGGTCCGCCACGTGTGCCGTCGCCGGACACGCGCTCTTCGGCGTCGGTTTCGAAGCGTGGCAGTGTTGGGGCAACGACGCGCTTTCCGGTGTGTGCCTCCCACACGATTTGCACCGCTTCATCGACGCTGTCGGTGAGACTAAAAATCTCGAAATCGCCGGGGCTCACGGTCTCGTACTGCTCAAGCAGCGTGGTCTTCATCCAGGCGACGAGTGGATTCCAAAAGTCCTTTCCGACGAGAACCACCGGAAACGGCACGATTTTCAGCGTTTGAATGAGCGTGAGCGCTTCGAAGAGTTCATCCATCGTTCCAAAACCGCCTGGGAAGATGATGAAGCCGCGCGCGTACTTCACGAACATCACTTTGCGCACGAAGAAGTAGCGAAACTCAATGTCGACGGTTTGAAACGGATTCGGGCGCTGCTCCATCGGCAGCACGATGTTGAGGCCGACGCTTGTTCCGCCTGCTTCTTTTGCGCCTTTGTTCGCGGCTTCCATGATGCCTGGTCCGCCGCCGGTGATCACGGTGAAACCCTTCTCAACCAACATGCGTCCACACTTCTCTGCTTGTTGATAGGCAGGATGCGCTGGCTTGAGTCGCGCGGAGCCGAACACGGCCACGCCTGGCGGGTACTTCGACATCGTTTCAACGCCGTCGACAAACTCACTCAAGATGCGGAGCGCACGCCAACTTTCGAGCGCGAGGGATTGCTTACGTTCGATGGGGTCCATGGCGGAGAGAGTACGGGAGGGAAGGGGCTTTCGGGCATCAATACCGTTGGCACATAAGCCCATTCTGGGCAGGTATTTAGATGCAAAAATTTGAATCGACGCGGTGTTTTCGCTATCCTTCGCTTCCTATGGCCAAAGACAATTCCGCGCGCGGTTCTTCGCGCAGCGTTCACGGTGCGAAAGTCGGCAATCCAAGCATTTCCAAGGGAAATCCCGCGGGAAAGAAGGCGCAAGCGAAGAAGTCGGATGGTGCGGCAAACAGCTCCATGGGCAGCTCCATCAGCAACTCGATGAGCAACGATGTCGTGCGCGAGATCAGCGCTGGTACCTCGTCGCGATTGCCGAAGGTGCCGATGCGCGCAGATCTCGCGGCGAAGCCGGCCGCGCATCCAACCGCGAAGAGTGGGACCAAGCTTGCGAGCAAGCCTGAAACCAAATCTGAAACGAGCATCGAAACCACCGCGGAAGCGAAGCGCGCAGTGGAGAGCAAGGCTCCTGCCAAGCCTGCCTCTGCCGCATCGACGAAGGCGACGAGCAAGTCGAGCGCGAAGGTCGAAGCCCAAGTAGACGTGAAGGCAGAAGCGAGCATTGAGTCGAAGCCCGCGACCGATGGTCGCACAATCTCTGAATCGACCCGCCGCGCCATCGCCGCCGCAACGCCGCGCCATTACGTCGATCAGCCGCCAGCACGACAACTCGGATTGCGCGCGACGCGACCGGAAGAGACCGCGAATGTGCGCCCGCTCGAAATGAAGTCGTCGCGTCCGAGCGAAGGACGCACGCCCAAGGGCTCCGCGGACATCAACGGATACTCCGCTGCAGTGCGATATCTCCTTGAGCGCACGGATTTCGAGCGCATGCGCGCCGTCAAGTACAACGAGACGACGTTCAAACTCGACCGGATGCAGCAACTGCTTTCGAAGCTTGGCAATCCGCATCAACAGATTCGCACGGTGCACGTCGCGGGTACGAACGGCAAGGGTTCGACCGTCGCGATGATTGCATCGATGTTGCAAGCATGCGGCTACGCGGTTGGTGTGTACACCAGTCCGCACCTTGTTGATCTTCGCGAGCGCATTCAGATCAACGGCCAGATGATCGAGAAGTCCGTGTTCACCGAGATCATGAAGCAAGTGGCGAAGGCCGCGGAAAAGGCCGCGATTGAGCCGACTTTCTTCGAAGCGGTGACTGCTGCATGCTTCAAGCATTTCGCAGAACAAGCGGTGGACATTGCCGTTGTGGAGGTCGGTCTTGGCGGTCGCCTCGATTCGACGAACGTGATTCGTCCTGAGGCGTGCGTGGTGACGTCGATCGATTTTGATCACACGAAACTCCTCGGCAATACGCTCGAGGAGATTGCGCGCGAGAAGGCAGGCATCTTCAAGAAAGATGTGCCCGCATTCATCTTTGAAAGCGATCCGGCGGTTGAGAAGGCGATGATCGAAGTCGCCGGACAGGCGGGTGCGCCACTCAAGATCGTCAACAAAGACATCGATTATTCCGCGCGTTTCTGCGTGACGGAAGATCTTGGGCCTCACACGCGCGTTTGCCTCTACACCAAGAATTCGCGCCTTGAGCACTTGCCTGTACCACTGCAGGGTGAGCACCAAGCAGCGAATTGCGGGCTTGCGCTCGCGGTTGTCGATCACCTCAAGACCGTTGGCTTTGACTGCCCGGAAGACAAGATCACCACGGGTCTCGCGGCGACGCGCGTGCCGGGCCGCATGCAGCTCGTGTGGGATCGCCCCCGCGTGCTTGTCGACGGCGCACACAATCCTGCGGCGGTCGGCGCGCTCATGCGTTGCGCCGGCGCGCATGTTCCGTACGACTCGATGATTTGTGTCTTCGGTTGCTGCAGCGACAAGGACGTGCATGGCCTCATCGACAAGGTGAATCTCGGCGCGGACAAGGTGATTTTCACGCGCGCCGCGGGAAATCCGCGCGCTGCTGACCCCGAAGATTTGCAGAAACTCTTCAACGAGCGCTCGGGCAAGATGAGCCAGGTTGCGAAGACGCTGCCTGAAGCGCTTGAAATGGCGACGCGCGCGGTGAGCCGCGAAGATCTCGTGTGCGTGACAGGTTCGTTCTACCTCGTCGGCGAAACGCTGAAGCACCTCCAACACTTCGATCGCTCGAAGGGCGGGAAGATCCCAGCGCAGATTCCGGAATCTTGAGCGCTCGCGTTTGAGCGCTCGCAACTTGCGGCGGGGCGAACCTACGGTTCGCGTCCGCCGCTTTGCTCGCTCTGGCGTGGATTGCGCGACGACTTTGAGCGCTCTCAACTTGCGGCGGGGCGAACCTACGGTTCGCGTCCGCCGCTTTTGCTCGCTCTGGCGT